>JAAELU010000121.1 GCA_024226255.1 bacterium
AACCGTACCGTCCTAGGAACACGGGACTAAGGGCCGAGCGACCCCACAGATTCCGACGATCGGCGGGACCTTCTCACGTCTGGCGTAGATCTCCGCACCATGGTGCTGGTATCTACGCCAGAGCGAGATGGTCAGGCGGAAGGGCCGCCCCTGGGAGGAAGGGGCGGCCCGTACGCGTGTGCGAAGTACCAGTTGCTATATGTGGGCGATGGCTTCCAGGATGTCGAGTCTCGAGGCCCGGCGGGCAGGCAGCAGGGCTGCTATCAAGCCGGCAATCGCACCGAAGACAACGAGGAAGGTGATCTGGGCTACCGGAATCGAAAGAACGTCGATGCCCTGAGCCGCTAGAGCACTTGTCACAATGATGCCGAAGAACAGCCCAACGATGATGCCCAGCACCGCGCCAATGATCGCGACGATCATGGCTTCGTGCCGGATCATTCGCCGGACCTGCGGCCGGCTCATGCCAACGGCTCGCAGCAGACCGATCTCCCGAGTTCGCTCGAATATCGAAAGGGCCAGCGTGTTGGCGATGCCGAACACGGCAATCAACACCGCGAGGATGAGCAGTGCATTGAACAACACCAGAAGTGTGTTCACCTGATCCTCCTGCGACTGCCGATACTCGGCCTGATCGCGCACGTTGGCATTCGGATATTCGGATGCGATCTCATCGACCACCGTACGACCAGCATCGAGGGACAGACCATCCGCCGTCTTGACTGCGAGCACGAAGTCGACATCCGTGCCGAATCCTTCGAAGTTCTCTTCGTAGAAGTCGAGGCTCACCAGGAAGTTGGCCTGGACAACTCCGGCCTCTGTGAAGACACCGGCGATCGGCACCTGCTGTAGACCAGTCGTCGCAAAGCCCATGGGAATGACGTCGCCAAGGGCCCAACCTTCGTCTTCGAAGATGCCCTCTTCGACCATCACTCCGCCTTCGCCGAGGGCAGAAACGCTCCCCTGGGTCACTCCAAGGAATATGGTCTCGTCGATGGTTTCGGTGTCAATCCCCATCAGGAACTCGTCGCTGCCATCGCGATCCCAGAATCCAAAGCGGAGCGGAGTCACCGCGGAGACCTCAGGCTGCTCCGCCAGCTCTTCGCCAAGCGCAGGGCTGAACCCGCCGCTGAAGCCATCGACGCTGATGACATAGTCGGCCCGCAACCCTTCCTCGATAGCAGCCCCGGCGGACGCCTTGATGGAGTCGCCGAGCACGAAGAAGAAGGCAACGAGCGCTAGCCCAATCATCAGTGCCGAGGCCGTGGTGGCCGTTCGGCGTGGTTTCCGCACCGAGTTCTGAACTGCAAGCAGTCCGGTCAGCTTGTCCTTGGAACTGGAAGCACCCGTCAGGCCTCGCAGAGGTCGCAGCAAGTTGCTTGGCGCCAGGAATCCCAAGATGGGTCCCAGGAAACGCGCCGCTGGCTTGACGACCAACGAGCTCAGCATGCTGACAGCGAGGAAGACGAGCAGCGCTCCCACGCCGATGGCGGTCAGCTCATTGAGCGGACCGAGATCGAGCACATCCCCGAACAGGCCGTTGACGATCATGCCCACACCGGCCACCAAGACAACCGCACCGATGATGGTTCGACGCCTATCCGACATGCGAAGTTGCACATCAACATCCTGGAGCGCCGCCACCGGCGGGATCCGGGAGGCCCGGACCGCCGGAAGCACGGCGGCTGCGACGGTCACGAAGAGGCCAACGCCAACACCGACAAGAATCGTTCTGGTGGCGAGCGGGGCGGTCGTCGACGGCAGATCGAAACCGATACCGGACATAACGCTGGTCAGGCCTTGCGCAATCAGGAAACCGGCCGCGATACCAACAACAGATGCGAAGACACCCACCAGGATCGCCTCGATCACCACCATCCATACGACCTGAGAACCGGTAGCGCCGACGGCCCGCAACAGAGCAAGCTCCTTCTGCCGCTGCCGGACGATGATACGGAAGGTGTTCTGGATGATGAATGATGCAACGAACACGGCGACTAGAGCGAAGACCAGCAGCGCGGTCTGGAGGAACCCGAGGCTCTCCGACAGCGCTTCGGATTGATCCTCAGCTTCGTCCGCCCCGGTAACCGCTTCTACACCTTCGGGAAGGACTGTGGCGATGCTGTTGCGCAGCAGATCGGGGCTGGTCCCTTCCTCAGCGATCACGACGATTGTGGAGTACTGGCCTTCCAGCTCGAATAGTTGCTGGGCTGTCGCCAACTCAAATCCGGCGAATGTCGCTCCGGCAAGGTTGTCTGACTCACCAAAGCCGATGATCGTAACGATCTCGAACTCGGCCACCTGAGTAGGCGTCTGGATTTTCACAACATCGCCGACAACCAGATCGTTGTCCTCAGCAGTCCGTGCGTCAACCGAGACCTCGCCCGGCCCCGTCGGAGCCCGCCCGTCTCGGATATCGATATTGCCAGCCAGTCGTGGGTCCTCAGTCCAGGATCCACCGAGCGTCGGCGGGCCTGTCGGAACGATCGCCTCACCTTGCTTGTCGTAGATGACGGCAAAACCGCCAACCGAGCCCTCTGCGACCTCGACACCCGGAACAGCGAGAACCGAATCGAGAACGCTCACGTCAATCGGCGGTGGCCCACCGAATCCGACATCGAACTCGGATTCACCTTGGACGATTACGTCCTGGCCCTCGAACACATCCTCGAACAACTGATTGAACGTATTGTCGATGGTGTCGGTGAAGATGAAGGTTCCGGCGATAAACGCCACTCCCATCATCACCGACATTGCAGTGAGCAGTAGGCGCAGCTTGTGCGCAAATACCGTCTTGAATGCAGTGCGAATCATGCGCTACGCCCCAAACTGCCGCATGCGGTCGATAACGCTGTCGGTGGTTGGGTCGTGCAATTCGTCGACGATCTTGCCGTCTTCGAGGAACACCACACGATCCGCGTAGGAGGCAGCCACCGGGTCATGGGTCACCATGACGATGGTCTGGCCGAACTCCTTGACGGCACGACGCATGAAGTCGAGTAGTTCCGCCGCCGACTTCGAGTCGAGGTTTCCGCTCGGCTCGTCGGCAAAGATGATGTCGGGTCGGGCGACAAGGGCGCGGGCCGCAGCGACACGTTGCTGCTGGCCACCGGAAAGCTCGCTGGGACGATGGGAGAGCCGGTCACCGAGACCGAGGATCCCCACTACCTGATCGAACCAGGCCTCGTCGTGGTCGTCTCCGGCGATGAGCAGTGGCAGAAGGACGTTCTCACGTGCGCTGAGCGTCGGAATCAGGTTGAACGCCTGGAAAACAAAGCCGACCTTCTCACGGCGGAGCAGAGTGAGCTCCTTGTCCTTGAGGGAACCGAGTTCTATGCCGCTGATGAATACCTCACCACCGGT
>JAAELU010000122.1 GCA_024226255.1 bacterium
ATGGAGGCGCGCAGCGCCTCCCAAGGAACGGGCCCCTACGCCCGGTGCCCATGGAGGCGCGCAGCGCCTCCCAAGGAACGGGCCCCCTGGGCCCGTTCCCGTTCCCTCACTCAGCAGTCCGGACCCGCTCCAGGAAGCCGAGAAGAGTCGCCTCATACCTGGCTGGATCAGAATTCCAGAGTTGGCTGTGTTGGCCCCCCGGGAACTCCTCGTATGTGGCCAGATCACCCAGAGCCGTGGCGAATTCCAAGGCAACCTCCACGTCCACCACCTGGTCGGCGGTGCCATGCAAGACCAGGATGGGCACGGTGTACTCCTCTGCCCGTTCGATCTGGTCCAACTCTTCCCAGTCGACGTCAAACCGGAGCCTTGCAAGAAGTTTGCCTGTGCCTCGCATCGGCATCAGAACCCTGCGCTCGTTGGCCAGACGATCAGCAATTCGCTCGGGGTCATAGAAGGCTGAATCAAAGATCGCACCCTTGACATGGCTGATGTCATCGGCGTCGTGGAGGTACATGGCGACCGTGCTCGCACCGGCGTCAAAGCCGAGTAGGAAGAACTCCTCAGCATCTTGAGCGAATCCGAAGTCAACAGCGGCCGCCAGATCGCGCCACTCTTTTGCGCCAAGCGAACGGAGGCCGTTTCGTGTCGGCGGGGCGCCCAGGTCACCTCGAACCGTGACGACCATCACCGGATAGCCTTCGGCAACCAAACCAGGGATGATCCGAAGCGCTTCAGCCCGCTCGGCCGGACCCGCCCCGTGCACGATGATCATCCACGAGTCTCGGTTGCCGGCAACCACCCACGCCGGATAGACACCCAGATCACCGGTGAACCGGACCTCGTCAAAGTCGATTCCGTGAGCCGTCAGCGGGTCTCCCGGGTACGCGACGTGGTCGAAACTGACCAGTTCGCCGACCTCGAAGGTTCCATCCAGTATTCGAAAGGCCCGCTCGACGACTTGGTCGTTCGCGGACACGAGCACGGACGCTTGCCCATATCCGTTGGGTCCTCGAACTCCCCAGATTCCCTCGGCTTCAGTCACCGGAGTCCGCGCGGTGACAATCCGACCCGAACCGACCGTGACGATCTCAGTGCCCCTGACAGGCTCGTTGTGATCGATTGCCACCAACTCGTCGCGCAAGACACCTGCGTAGCTCCAGGTCCCGACGACGAACCCGATCCCAAGCGCAACCGCCAGGGCTGCTCCGGCGCGCGTTATCCACTTCTTCCTGTTGGTCGGCTCCACCGCCTGATGATAAGGGAGGAAGGAGGAGTAGCCAGTAGCCAGTACTCAGAAGGCTGTTAGCGACCCTCGAAGTCCGGCTTCTCCTTGTTGAGAAATGCCGTGATCCCGGCCTCGGCATCCGCAGTTCGAAAAACCTCGTTGAAGACGCGACGCTCGGTCGCCAGGGCATCCTCGATCGGGCGGCCCCATCCACCATTCATGGAACGTTTTACCGCGGCGTAGCCCAGCGTCGGGCCGGCAGCCCACTTGGCGGCATCAGCCATGGCGACCTCGAGCAGTTGCTCCCTTGACACCACCTTGTCGGCTAATCCCAGCTCAAGCGCCTCAGCAGCACCAACGTGGCGACCCGAGAAGTTCATCTCCTTGGCCCGTTGGTAGCCGACGATCCGGGGAAGGCGCTGAGTCCCACCGGCGCCCGGGATGATTCCGAGGTTGATCTCGGGTTGACCGACCTTGGCGTCTTCGGCCATGTATCGGAAGTCGGCCCCCATGGCCAGCTCCAATCCTCCCCCGAGGGCGTAACCGGAGATCGCGGCGATGGTCGGTTTCGCCATTTCCTCGAGTTGCACGATTGTCTGGGCGACCTCCGAGGCCATCTCCTCATTGCTGTCAGAGGAAAAGGCGTCCACGAAGCGGCCGATGTCCGCACCTGCGGCGAAGTGCTTCGAACCGCGGATGACCAGAGCTCGGATAGCCGGATCAGAAGCTTCGGCGAGGGCCGCGGCGATATCCATTGCCAACTCGGCGTTGAGAGCATTCACCGGGGGACGATTGAGGGTCACCAGAGCGACTGCGCCTTCGGTGGTGTATTCAACGAGACTCACGACTCACCTGACTTTCGAAGTGACTTCTAGGGCATTTGCTCGTCAGGCTAATCGGCGGCAACTGTCCGCAGCAGCTCGGCAGCCGCGGTCCATGGATCGATACTCCCTGCGACTACATCCGCCTCGAGACTGGTGCCTATGGACTTGCCGAGAGCCTCTGCAGCGGAGGCCTCGAACGCGTCTTTGAGGGCTCGATGAAAGTCTCGCCGACGTCGTTTACCTATCCGCGAGTCGCTACCTTCCCCCTCGACGGCCGCTCGATGCCGGTGCAATGCCTCGAGCAGTTCGTTACGACCGTGCCCGGCGGTGGCCACAGTGGTGACCACCGGTGGCTCCCACGAAACGCCGTTGGACATCCCGAGCATTTCGATCAATTCTCTCACCGTGTCGTCGACGCCGTCCCGATCTGCCTTGTTCACCACAAAAACGTCGCCGATCTCCATCACACCGGCCTTGGCTACCTGCACCCCATCCCCCCAAGCTGGTGTGACTACCACGATCGTGCTGTCGGCCGTCGCCGCCACATCGACCTCCGATTGGCCAACGCCAACGGTTTCGATGACAACCTCGTCGTACCCGAGACCGGCACACAGCGTGGCTACCCGCTCGGTTGCTCGCGCCAAACCGCCTAGCCAGCCGCGTGTGGCCATAGAACGAAAGAGCACATCGGAGCCTCCGGAACGCTGCTCCATACGGATGCGATCACCAAGCAACGCACCACCGGTGAACGGGCTGGTCGGGTCAACCGCGAGGACCGCGACACGCTTGCCCGCTCCCGACCACGCTCCGACGAGAAGATTGACGAGAGTGCTCTTGCCGGCGCCGGGCGCTCCTGTGATTCCGGTCACCCATGCGTTGCGGGTCTCCGCATAGACCTGACGGAGGACCGCGGCAGCGTCGACCGGGTCATTTTCAACATGAGAAATGAGACGACCAACCGCCCGCTTGTCGCCGGACCGGGCGGCAGCTATCAACGATTCGGTATTGCCCGGGGTTCCCATAGGGCCAGCATAGGGGGAACGCCTGCGGCGTTCCTTGGAGGTTTGGCTGGCGCCAAACTCCGCAGCCAGGAAGCGGAAGAGGAGTGAGTCCGTTGTGAGATGTGAGAAAGAAGGCCAGGAATCGACATCCGAGATCCCCATTGCCCGATCTGACATCGCTGGAGCTGCGCAGCAGCTCCCAAGGAACGGACCGCTAGGTCCGTTCCCGACATCTCACATCTAGAACAAACCTCAACCGCGAATACGCATACGTTGTTTCGAGGCGCCGGAGCCAACTCGCAGCGGCTCTACGTGGCGACGATTTCCTCGACTCCGGGAACTCGATCGCGCAGGATTCGCTCGATCCCCGCGGTGAGGGTCATGCTCGACAACGGACATCCCCCACAGGCACCGACCATCTGCAAATGAACACGGCCCCCGGAGGTTCCCAAGAGAATCATGTCGCCGCCGTCGGCCTGCAGCGCCGGCCGGATGTACTCGAGCGTCTCTGCCAGCAGCTCATGGTCAATCGCACTGTCCTCGGGCGCGTCGAACGCCACGGTCGCGGTCGAGCCGAGAGAACCGACCTCGATTACCGAGGACGAGATTGGAGCATCCGAATCTGCTGTCATTGTTGTGGTTCAACCTTCGATGGGTATGTCCGATTCCCGCAAGGGCGGCTCATTGGGAGCCGTCCCCTGGCGAAACCGCATTGTAAGGCACGCACTCGGGCAAGGTGAACGAGTTTCTCAGTGACCCGTCGGGCTCAATCCCCGTGCGTCCTCCAAACAATTCCAAGGGCTTCGGCAGCGGCGCCCAGCTCGGCATGTCCCACCAGCGCGGCAATTCGGGCGGCTCTTGTGGGATTGTGGACTCGGTAGAGGTGATACCACTGCGCAACAGGCGCAAGCGGGATGGCGCGTCCAGCTATCTCAACCAACGTAGCTGGCGCCACCCGAAACTGAGCCAACTCGCCATCGATCATCACGGCCAGATTTCCGATCATGTCAACCGACACCCCTCTCCCCCGATCGGCGTGCAGGACCCAGCCCGAACGCCACGGTTCCGGTCCACCGCTTCGCACCTCGCACTGCCAGCCGATCAACGCTGCAACGACTTCGCCGGCATCAGGCTGATCGGTGTAGAAATCGAGATCGCCCACGGGCACGTCGATCCCCGAGAGCACCAGCAAAGCGCTCCCGCCGAGGAAAAAATCGATTCCAGCTGAGCCGAGGGCATCGGCGACCGCAACGAGCTCGGCAGCTGTCGCCGGATCGAGTTGGCGGCTCATCGGGGCCACTTGCGGGGCAAAACAGCGCCGCCACCTCGGGCCGCCACCTCCAGCGGAGCTACAACCGCAATCCCCCCTCCAATCCGACGGAAGGTCCACCTTCCAGCCTCCATGATGCCGAGCGAGACGCCATTGGCGCGCAGTTCGAAAGGTCCGTTTGCCTCGATAGTCAGCGCCGCCACGTCGGCGGCGAGACCGATCCTCACCGTGTCGGGCAGCTCAGCCACCGTCGGCCGCAGCCCGCCGTAGTAGTGGCCCAGTATCTCGGTATAGGTCGCGCCTCCGTCACTCATGGCCTTGGCTCCCCACTGACTCATGCCGACGCCGTGGCCCCAACCCTCTCCCGTAATGCGCACCGTCCCTCGGTGCGGTCGGTCACTGGCGGGAAGGATGGATGAGATGCGTGCGGGAATCGTGCCCAACTCCGATTCCAGGTCGACATCGAACGTATAGGAGAGGACGCTCTGCGGCCAGCGGCGCCCATTGGGACGAGTTGCCGGCAGCGCTCCGGGATAGAGCGCGGGACCATGGATGTTGAGGATCGCTCGAAATCGGCCCGCTCCGATGCGGGTGATGCCGGCTGTGGAGGCAACGATCACGTCCGAGGTACCGGCACCCTCGGGCGGCCGATCAACGTGAAGATCCAAGACCCCGCCGGGAACGTCGAACCCGGCCGCCGTCAGGATCTGGCTGAACATGTCCGTTGGGATTTCGACCACCCAGCCCTCATAGGGCGTGACTCCGGCTTCGGGCGAATCCACCGCGACGAGATACGGGGCGCCTCCCCCTCCCCAGATGTCCTGGACCGGGCGGGTCCGGCTACCTGCGCTGGACGAATAGAACGTGTGGGCCGGGCTGCCTTCGTAGAGCAGTATCTCGTTGGATGTGCGCCGCACCGCCTCGACCCAGGGAGCCGTCAGAGGGTCGGTCGCCACAGCTGATCCCCGGTACACCTGGCACGCCGTCGTGGCACAGATGTCGTAGCCGAACGTTCGGCCTGCACCCGACCTACCACGAGCCATAGACCAGGCCACGAATGTTCGTGCAGCCACCGCCTGAGCCGCCAACGCCTCTGCAGGCCAGCTGGCAGGAACCTCCCGGATGCCGGTCAAGTACTCGTCGAGAGGTTGGCTCTCGATGAGCCCGAGTCCAGTACCGGCGACGACGGCTTCGAGCGGTCCGACGAAACCGCCACGTCCGTAGTAGAGAGTGGTCCCCTCGAGGGGGATCAATTCCACGGTCTCAGGCAGTTCGGCCACTGAAATGCCAGGGGCCAGCAGCGCCGAGGTCAACCCGAGCACGGCGAGAAGTGACAGCATCAACCGATTCTCTCATTTTGCGGGAGAACGGCGAACGGCAGGGAAGAAGTTGGCCTCGCGCAGAGGCCCGAGGGCATCCTCGGGCCACTGACGCGGATCACCTGCAGGAGGCTGTTCTCGAAAGCTCGTTGCCGCCCTCAGATTCGGCGGAGGCACAGCCGGCCGCCGTGAGCCGATCTTATCCCGTCCTCAGTGCTCGTGTGAGGATTAGCCAAAATCGCAACCACAACGGATGGGTCCTAGCTCAGAGTCGGGTGATCCCGGCCCCGAGCGCTCTCATCTTCTCGACGAAACCGGCGTAGCCCCGATCGATGTGATCGGCGTGGACAACGCTGGTGGTTCCGTCGGCGACCAACCCGGCCAAGACGAGGGCCGCAGCTGCTCTGATGTCGCAACCGTCGACTTCACAACCGCTCAGCCGATTGGTCCCGCGGACCACAACATGCTGGCCGTCGGTATGGATGTTGGCTCCCATCCGATTGAGCTCACCGACATAGCGGAATCGCGCTGCGTAGACATTCTCAGTGGCGATCGACGTGCCATCGGCAATCGACAGGAATGCGACCATTTGCGGGTGCATATCGGTGTGGAATCCGGGATACGGAAGTGTCGCGAAGTCCACCGGCTGTGGGCGATCGGGCCCTGACACCTCGATCCAGTCCTCACCAGTCGTTACTTCACAGCCGGCAGCTGCCATCTTCCGCAACTCCATCCGAAGGTGATCGGGTACACAATCGACCACACGAACCACACCCGATGAGATGGCTCCGGCAAGTGCGTACGTCCCAGCCTCGAGCCGGTCTGGAACCACTCGGTGGGTGGCTGCGTCGAGCGAACCGACACCATGCACACTGATGGTCGACGTCCCGGCCCCCTCGATCTTGGCTCCCATCTTGTTGAGAAAGTGAGCCAGATCGCTCATCTCGGGCTCGCGGGCCGCATTGGAGATGGTTGTCGTGCCGGTCGCCATCGCCGCCGCCAGCAATAGGTTCTCCGTGGCTCCCACGCTTGGGAACTCCAGGTAGATGTCCGTGCCGTGCAAGCCGTCTGGAGCACGCCCTTCGAGAACCCCATGGTTGAGCTCAAAGACGGCCCCCATGTCACGGAGCCCTTCGAGATGCATGTCGATGGGTCGACTGCCGAAGTCGTCGCCACCGGGAAGAGCGACCCGTGCTTCACCGCAGCGTGCCAACAATGCACCCAGCACGAGAATCGACGCCCTCATCTTGCGAACCAACTCGAGCGGCGCTTCCGGATGCGGCTCCTCGGGCACGGTTATGAGCAAACTGGTTCCGTCTCTGATACAAGTGGCTCCGGCATATGCGAGCACCTCTCGCATGATCGCGACGTCGGCGATCGCCGGGACGTTCTCGAGCACGTGGTTGCCGGGCGCCAGCATCGTCGCCACCATGTGCTTGAGAGCTGCGTTCTTGGCGCCGAGCACAGCGACCTGACCGTGCAACGGTGTGCCGCCCGTGACTCTTATGACTTCTGGCGCTGACATGCGATCTGATTGTACGCTCCGGACCCCGCTACAACCCGGCATCAAGAACTCGCAGAGTGTTGCCGAAGACGTCGGCGAGTGAGGTTCATTGGCGGGAATCAGGAGAGGACAGAAAGAGGAAGAGGCATGAGGAAAGACCTTGTTCGTCCTCCGCTCCTCACTCCTCGCTCCCCATATCTGTCTCGCGATCCGATACCCCGACATCACTGAGTACCATCTTTTAGGCAATCGAAGGAGGTGAATCCGTGGCAAACCCATCACGTAGAGCCAGCGACTACCGCCCGACTATCTGGGCGGCCGGCGCCGTCGTCTACCGTATGCGCGACGGCAAGCCGGAGATCCTCCTGGCACATCGCCCCCGCTACAACGACTGGTCGGTTCCCAAGGGCAAACTGGATCGTGGCGAATCCTTCAAACTCTGCGCCGAACGTGAGGTCTTCGAAGAGAGCGGCGCCTCCGGAGTTGTCGAGCAGGCCATCGGCACCGTCGGATACGTAACTCCCGCGGGTAACAACAAGGTTGTGCGCTACTGGCTCCTGCGTGCCAAGAACGTGAAGTTTCGGGCCAACGCCGAGGTTGACAAGATACGGTGGATGCGGCCCCGCAAGGCGTTGTCCAAGGCAAGCTACGGGCGAGATATCCGGCTAATCGAAGCGGCGATCCTGACCGCAAAGGACCGCGAGCCAGGCACTATTCACCTCATCCGCCACGCCCATGCCAACGACAAAGCGAAGTGGAAGAAGCCCGACAGCATCCGGCCGATCACAAAGAGAGGCCACGAGCAGGTTGAGGGACTGGTGACCCGCCTGGTGCGCACCCCCATCAACAACATCTTGTCGAGCCCCATGCTGCGCTGTGAGCAAACGGTTGATCCGCTAGCGCTCCGACTCGGCCTTGTCCTGCAGACAACGAAGAAGCTGCGACGCGACACCGCACCGCGCGACATGCTCAGGATGATAAAGAAGTATCGCGGGACAAGGACTGTCATGTGCTCGCACGGTGAGACCATCGGTCCTCTGATTGAGCACTTGGCCGCCGACCCCAAGGTCGACCTGAAGGGTGGTCTGGAGTGGCCCAAAGGCTCGGTGTGGGAACTGACGACACGTCGCGGGCGAGTCGTCAAGGCCCGCTACACCCCGCCTGCCTGAGCTGCCCCGGGAAGGCCGCAGTGGGCGATGAGACCCCCAAGGCGCCCGTACCGGATCGCTCACGAGTTTCCGGGGGATTGCTCGATCAGCTCGGCGATCCACGACGTCGTCACCTCAATCAGCTCGTCGAGAACCTCCGCCGCCGTTCGGCCGGCGCGTTTTGGAACATTGAAGCTGTGGTCGCCATCGTCAATTTCATGGAGCCGGGCCGTCGGCAAGGCGCGAACCAACGGGCGAACCGCAGCCGGCGGGCTCAGCCGATCACGAGATCCGGCGAAGAACAACTGATTCGCCGCGATCCGGCCTAGATGGTCGGTAGGACGAGCCTCGGTCTTGCCGAGCGGGACCAGCGGATACCCGTAGTACACGAGACCCGATGTCGGCCATCCCTCATCGCCCACGAGATGCGAGCCGACTCGGCCCCCCATCGACTTGCCCGCCACTATGACACTCTCGACATACGTCGCCAGGCGATCAGCCGCAGCCCGGTGGACGGCCAACAGCTTGGGCATCCGGTCGGGCGCGCGGCGCCCGGCATCCATATAGGCATAGTCAAACGTCATCGTGGGATAGCCGGCGCGAGCCAGGCCGTCCCTGAGGTCTTCCATAAAGGGATGGGATTGTCCGGCACCGGCGCCGTGAGCCAACAACACTCCGACTCCCAGTGGCTCGGTCGGCATCGCCAGCCGGGCCTCGACGGCCTCGCCGCCGCCCCACCTGATCCTCAGTCGTCGCGCCATTCCTCACCTCGGGTCGATGCTGAGCCGCCGGCTCTAACGTGATGCTCATGGAAGTACTGCCGGACACCCGTCCGCCACTCGGATACAAACTCATCGCCGACGCGATCATCTTCGATGAGACGCGGAGCCACGTTGCTCTGGTCTGCAACCGAGGCAAGTGGTGGCTACCCGGCGGCCGTGTCGAATCTCTTGAGACGCTCTTCGAAGCGGCCCGGCGCGAGGCGCTCGAGGAGGCCGGTCTCGATGTACATCCGCTGTCGATTGTATGCATCACAGAGCGACTCGCCGACCAGCATGAGGTTTTTGTGACGGTGGTGTGTCGCCTCATCGGCGGGACTCTGCGCCAGACCAATCTGGACCGCAAGATTGATGCCGTGCGCTGGGCAACAACGGCCGAAGCCGTCGAACTGATGCCACACAAGCCGATCGCGGAGCTCGCAACCGGGACAATCCCCGCTGTGACGTATCGGGTCGAACGTCCCGCCGGTACGCTGGATCGTATGACAGTGCGACAACTCGACACCCCACAGGATGTGGCTCGGGCCGCCGCCGACTACATCGCCGACACCCTGCGCGCTTTCGACGGCCCTGCCACGCTGGGCTTGGCGGGAGGGGGCACCCCCGCATCGACCTACGCCGAGTTGATACACCGCGACGTTGCCTGGGAGGAGGTCACAATGTGGCTTGGCGACGAGCGCTGGGTGGCCCACCATCATCCGGAGTCCAACGTGGGCATGGTCCGCGGCGAGCTTGTCGATCGGGTTCAGGGACACTTACTTGCCCCCAACCACGGCATCGGCGACCCGGCCGCGGCCGCGGCCGCATATGAGGCTGCCCTCGACGCGGCCTTCATCGACCGCGGCTTCGGTCCGGCCCCCGACATAGTTCTGCTCGGCATTGGCGATGACGGACACACGGCGTCACTGTTCCCCGGCTCGGACGCCCTCGACAACTTCTCGAATCGATATGTGGCCAATTGGGTCGAATCGAAGGACTCGTGGCGCCTGACGGCGACGCTGCCCCTCTTGTGGTCGGCAGTCGAGATCGTGTTCATCGTCACCGGAGCCGCCAAGGCGGAAAAGATTCGGGAGATCGTTGCCGAAGGTACCGCCTATCCGGCTCAGCAAGTCGCGGCATCAGCCCGCAAGGTCACATGGTTTCTCGATGCAGCCGCTGCCTCCCAACTGGAAGACGGTGACGCGGGCGCCTAGTCGTCTGGCGATGAGGTATCAGTCGTATCAGTATCGACGTTCTCGAGTTCTGGATCAGGTGAAGCGCCCTGCATGATTTCGAGCAGGAGAACTCCGGCAAATGAGCCCGGCTCGGGTCGCTCGCCAACTGCGGCCATGATCTCGGCGTTCAACTCACTCGGATCACACCCCAGGCTGTCGGCTTTGGCGTCGAACTGGCGGCCGATGGCAAGGAGGTCGGCAAACTGCCCCTGGGCTGGGGCATCGCCGGTCAGAACATCGATCGGGATCGACTCGATGGCGGCCAGCAGTTGCACCGCCAGAGCCGTTCCTGTGGGGATCAGGTCGGAACATGTCTCGGCCCGTTCCGGCTCGACGACGACCTCGATCGGATCCGGAGAGCACGCGCTCAGCAGCACAACCGCGGCAGCGAGGAGAATGGTTGCTCTGTACGCGCCAAACCGGCGGCGGGAATCGGACATGTCGTCAGTCTAAGAGAGAAGTCGGGAACGGACCTGGCGGTCCGTTCCTTGGGAGCTGCTGCGCAGCTCCATAGAGGTCAGCAGTCAGTAGTCAGATGGACTGGTAACTGGCAACTGGCAACTGGTAACTGGTAACTACTCCTCACTCCTCTGTCGCGAGGCCACGCGGTACCCGGCCCAGAGCAGCGCGGCCCCTATGAGGAGCGACACAGCGAATGCGCTGCCCTCGCCTAATGCGGTCAGCGAGCCGCCAAAGGCCGGAGCCAGCGTTCCCAGAATGATGAGTACGTTGCCCCAGCGGGCGTACCGGCCTCCACCACGACGGATGATGCTGTAGAGGGCAAGGCCCACAATCGTGATCGTTCCCAAACCACCGGCGATTGCCGCAAACGTCCGGGGGCTCGGGATGGGAGGCACCCCGACCGCGTCGATCATTCCTCGCTGGAAGACGGCCGAGCCCTCCGGTACGCCGATCTGCTCGATCACGCCCACGGCGGGAGCCACCATGGTTGACCAGGCCGCCAGAGCAAGGAAGGCAATGAGCGGCACGATCAGTCGCCGCGCTGCCTGTTCCCCTCTCACGAGCGCCACAGAACCCAATGCAAGCACGGGGATATTGACGACGGCCCCCAGGTAGTAGAACACCCGGAAGCTCGAGTCGGTCCAGCCGCGCCCCAGGCCCCAGGCCAACGTCCAGGTCGCAATGGCAAACATCGACATGGCCGTTGCCCACGCCAACGCATGGAATCGAGGACGCTTGAGCTGGCTGCGCCACAAGTCGGCGGCGAAACCGCTGGCAAGCACAGCGGCGACAAAGGCAAGAGCGGTGTCCATGCGCCGGCACCCTAAGGAGTATCAAGGGAATCTTCGAGTCTGCGCTAGGAATACCGCCCGGGGGCCCGCCCGGGGGCCCCTCGAATTGCGACCTAACTAGTCACTCGCCGCGACGATCCGGCGGACCCGTGCGTTAGATAGAGAGTGGCCCCAAGAGCCACAACTCAACATAGGATGGCTCTATGGCGACCCACCACAACCCGACGTCCGCGCAGAGTGAGCGCGCCGCACCTTCAGGCCTTCTTCGCAGGGTGGCCGTGGCGATCGCCGGGGTTGTCGTCGTCCTCATCGGCATCCCGCTGATTCCGCTGTTTGGGCCGGGCTGGTTGATCGTCTTCTCCGGGCTGGCGATCCTCGCCAGCGAGTTTGAGTGGGCGGGCCGGCTTCGCGATAGGATCCGCTCCAAGTTCCGAACACTCGTTGGTGACAGGACTGACAGCTAGATGACCGCGCCGACAGCCGAACCCCTCATCTCGACCAGCCAGCTGGGCCATGCCTATGGCGACGTTGTCGCCTTGCACCATTTGGATTTTGTGGTGCCCGCCGGGCGGGTCGGATTGGTGGGCGCCAACGGTGCCGGCAAGAGCACGCTGATCAAGGTCCTGCTCGGCATTCTCGATCCCACTGAGGGCACCGCCCGGGTCCTGGGCATCGACGTTGGGGAAGATCCCATCACGGTCCGTTCCAAGGTCGGTTACATGCCCGAGGAGTCGTGCCTTCCACTCGCCCAAACCGCGGCCGACTTCACCGTGTACGCAGCTGAACTGGCCGGAATCCCGACCAAGGCAGCGCGGCAGCGAGCATCAGACGTTCTAACTCTTGTCGGGCTCCATGAGGAACGGTTCCGGTATATCGGCGAGTTCTCGACCGGGATGAAACAACGCGCCATGCTGGCCCAGGCCATCGTTCACGACCCGGAGCTCGTATTCCTCGACGAGCCGACGGCGGGCCTCGATCCGGCTGGCCGCGAAGACATGCTCTCACTGATCAGCCGCCTCGGTGAGTTTGGGATCAATGTCCTGGTGTCGTCCCACGTACTCACCGACATCGAATCCACATGCGACTGGGTCGTGATGCTCGACGGTGGCAGAGTGCTTCGAACCGGGCCGCTCACCGGCATCACCGGCAGTGATGCAGTCGATGTCGAGTTGCTCGGCGACAACGACCACGACGGCGTGATCGCGGCATTGCGCACCCGTGGCGCTGAGGTCGAAGTTCGCGGCGGCGTCATCAGGGTTACTGCGAATGACGATGCGTTTGACATCATCCGAGACGCTCTGGCTGAAGCGGGTGCCGGAATGCGGCGGCTGTCGCAGTCGGAGACCTCACTCGAGGACATCTTCCTTGCCGCAGGAGACAACGAATGACCTCCGACCAAGGCGTCGTATTCGACCTCGGCTATCAGCCGCACGAGGGTGATCGGCTCGGTAGGCGCGGTGCGATCTTCGCCACAATCCGCGACGGGCTGCGGCGGATTCTGGGGATCCGGCGTAAGGCTCGAAAGAAGGTCATGCCTTGGCTGCTGTTCGGGATTGCCTTGCTGCCCGTCGTGGCCGTCGTCGGAATCTCCTTCTTCGTAGATGACATCTTCTCCGGCGGCGTCGACAACCCGTTCGCCGGGCATCCCAACATCTTCACCATCACCGCACCAATGTTCTTCATCTTCTCGGCGCTGGCCGGTCCCGAGCTGCTGATACCTGATCGTGTGGAAGGGGTCATGTCGGTATACGCCTCACGTCCCATGCGGGTCAGCGACTATCTCGGTGCCCGGGCCGCCGCCTTGGCGATCGCCGCCGGAGGCTTCCTAGTTGTACCGCAATTCATCCTGTACGTCGGTCTCGCCTCGCTCCACCCCGACGGCTTGTTCTCCGGTCTGGTCGACAACGCCTCAGACATTCCCAAGTTCTTGCTGGCGTCTCTCTTCTATCTCTTGACTTATGGAGCCCCGGCGTTCCTGGTGGGGCTCTTTGCCAAACGACTAGGCCCGGCTTGGGGTATCTACCTCGCATTCATGTGGCTGTCAGCGATCTTCGCAGTCGTGATCACCGAAGCCACCTCAGGAATCGGTAGGTACGCCGCTCTGATAGCGCTGTCGATCCATCCCGACATCATCATGGATTGGATCTTTGGCCGCACCACCGTCAGAGAAGGCATCACCGGTGCCGATTTTGGTCCCATGTGGAGTGTTGGGATCATCCTTGGCGTCGCCGTCATCACCTGGATCATCGGGATCCGCAAGTATCGGAGCCTGTTGTGACCGCACCGCCTCCTCCCCCGCCCTTGGCCAACATCCCACCACCGGCGGCGAACCCGGCCTATGCGGCCAACCCCACAATTGCCGCCGACTCTGTCTCCAAGTTCTTTGGCCAGAAGGTGGCAGTGTCGTCGGTGAGCGTTTCCTTCGGGCCCGGAATCACCGGATTGCTCGGCCCCAACGGTGCGGGAAAGACCACTCTGTTGCGCATGCTCTCGGGGATGCTTGTCCCCTCGGAGGGGAGCGTGACGGTGCTTGGGCGCGACCCACGCCAGGAACACGAGGTGTATCGCGATGTTGGCTTGGTTCCCGAAGAGGCTTCGATATACCCGTCCATGACAGGTCGAGAGTACGTCGAGTACGCCGCCACGTTGGCGGGATTCACCAAACCTCGCCTGGCAGCATCACGGGCGCTCGGCGAAGTCGCGCTGGAAGCGGATGCCGACCGTTCGCTCGGTGGCTACAGCAAAGGAATGCGGCAGCGCGCCAAGGTCGCCGCCGCTCTCGTGCACGAACCGACCGTGCTGATTCTCGACGAACCGCTCAACGGAACGGATCCTGTCCAGCGAGCCCACCTCATCACAGCCTTCAAGCGATTGGCCGACTCCGGACACACCGTGATCGTCTCCTCGCACGTCCTCCAGGAGGTCGAGCGCATGGTGACCCGGGTGATCGCGATGGTCGACGGGCGGCTCGCCGCTGCCGGCGACATTCACGCGATTCGCCGAGCCATGTCCGACATTCCGTATCGGGTGACCGTGACTGCCGAACCGGCACGGGCCTTGGCGCGCGAGTTGATGGGAGAGGTGGCCGTCGACGGCGTAACGATCGAGGGCAACAGTCTGTCCATCCAAACCAACGACCTGGTCGGGCTCGGCACCGCGGTGCCTTCACTGGCGCAGCGGCTCGGAGTGCACCTCACTAGCTTCTCCCCGGATGACGAGTCATTGGAATCGGTATTCCGCTATCTGGTGGCCGGTCGATGATTCCCACCCTCGCCATCATGCGGGTAACCGCCCGCAACGTACTCGGCATCAAGCGCCTGCTCGGATTCGGCCTCCTTGCAATGTTCCCGGCCGGAGTCTTCATACTGCTGGCAAGAACCGCCAACGACATCAACAAGTCCGAAGGCTTCACGACAATGACGATGGGGACGTTTCTACCGGTGATCCTGCCGATCATCACCATCGTGATCTCAGCCTCGGTGCTCGGCTCGGAGCGGCGCGGCAATACACTGTCATTCCTGATGCTGCGGCCATTGAGCCGGTTCAGCATTGCAGGAGCGAAGCTCATCTCGGCCATCGTCGCCAGCTTCGTTATTACCGGCGCCGGCGCCCTGGTCCTCGGGATCGCCGGCAGCCTGGCGCTGCATGACTTCGGCTATCTGACGGCATTGCTGGCGGCGACTTTGATCGGCACCGCCGGGTACTCCGCCGTGTACATGCCGCTGGGATATCTGACTGAACGATCCACGCTGATGGGGTTCATCTACATCTTCATCTGGGAACTGGCGCTGGCAGGCGCCATCCAGGGGCTCAGCGGCACTTCGATCTATCGAATCAGCGCATCCGCCTTCGCCGGACTGGCTCCGGCAGGCCTCGATGCCGACCTCGTCGACGCATCGCTGGGGACGCTTTCGGCGGGCGCCGGAGGTGCAGTCGTGAAGGTTCTCGTATTGGGAGCGGTTTCGGTGGCATTCACCGGCTGGCTGTTGCGGACTCGGGACCTGACCTGAACCCGCTGATTACCCCCGGCCGCTAGAAACACTCGCTACCTTGCGTGCCATCGCGGCGGAGAACTCGTGACCGATAACACCCTCAATCGACAGCTCGGCAAGGCTGCCCTCATCGTGTCGGGCGGGGTGCTGCTGTCGAGGATTCTCGGCCAGCTGCGCGAGATAATCTTCGCGGGACTCCTCGGAGCCGACGGCATCACGGACCAGTACGTGGCGGCATTTCGGATCCCGGACTTTCTCAACTACCTGCTCGCCGGTGGTTTCCTCTCGATCACTTTCATTCCCATATTCGCCAGATACATCGCAGAAGATGATGAAGAGGGAGGCTGGGCTGCGCTTTCCGCCATCTTGCGCCCCATAACCATTGGGATACTTGGCCTGGTGGCCATCGGCTACGTGGCCGCTCCGTGGGTGATCGAGACCATCTATCCCGAGTTCACAGCGTCCCAGATCGACGCCACCGTCCGCTTGACTCGGATCGTTCTACCCGCCCAGGTCTTCTTTGTGCTCGGCGCACTGTTTTCGGCGGTTCAGTACGCCAAAGGCGTTTTTACGATTCCGACGATCGCCCCGATCATCTACAACCTTGGGATCATCGCAGGCGGCCTCACCTACGCTCAGATCACGGGAGCCGCCGACCCTGAAGGATTCATCTGGGGAGCACTTGGCGGTGCATTCGTCGGTAACTTCGCCCTGCAATGGTGGGGTGCCCGCCGAGTCGGCATGAAACTGACGCTCGGGATCACTTGGCGGCATCCTGCCTTGCGCTCCTACCTGGCAATCGCATTGCCGCTCATGATCGGCCAATCAATCGTTGTCCTCGACGAGACATTCATGTCGACGTTCGGCGGGCTGGTCGGAGATGGCGCCCAAACTCACCTTCTCTACGCCCGGCGGACAATGTTCGTTCCCATCGGGGTCGTTGCCCAGGCCGCTGGAGTTGCGGCGTATCCATTCCTCGCGCAGCTGTTCGCCGAGGGCAAGAAGAAGATGCTGGCCGACACTGTCGACAAGACGCTGCGCTGGGTACTCGCGCTGTCTGTGCTGGCAGCCGGCGCCATCGCCTCGTTGGCGGTCCCAACCATTCGGACACTCTTCGAGCGCAGCGCATTTGGCCCAGAAGACACCGCAGCGGCAGCCGGCGCCCTCTTCTTCTACTCGTTGGCCATCCCGATCTGGGGTGGGCTCCAGGTACTGAACCGCGCCTTCTACGCCAGGACGCAGATGTGGACGCCGGTGGTCATCGGCTCAGCCACCACTGCTCTCGCCATCCCGATCTACTGGGCGATGCGGCGCGGTTTCGGCCTCGAGGGTGTCGCCGCCGCCAGCGTGTTGTCCCTGGGCCTGTACGCGGTGGCTCTCGGCATCAGGTGGTATCGAGACCCCGACCATCAAGGACGCGTCGGCGCCATCATCGACGGAGCCGGTCGGGCCCTCCCGCTAGCCGTGGCCGGCGGGACCGCAGCCTGGGCCGCAGCCAATGTCCTCGCGAACCTCCTCGGAGACAGTTTCTTGGCGTCGGTCGCCACGCTGGGGCTGAGCTA
>JAAELU010000123.1 GCA_024226255.1 bacterium
ATGGGAGGGCCGGCGATACGGGCCCGTATGGCCCGGCTACGGGAGATCCTTGATGGGCGCGAGGAGGATCCTTCCTAAGGCACCGGCCCGAGAATCAGAGAGGCCCCCTCCGTGGAGGGGGCCTCTCGTCGTTCAGTCTCGGTGTTGGTTCAGGCGCGGTCTGCCCAGTACCAGGCAAACTTGTACTGGTTGATAGCGGCACCACTCAGCCCGTAGGAGGCGAACAGGTCGCCTCGGGCCAGGGCGGCCTCCGCCCGCGCGATTCTCCAGGCGTTCCCACCTGAGGCGACCGCAGCGATCAGCTCGATCTCTGCCAGTTGCCTGTCAATCGCCACGATTGTGTCGATGGCCTCCTGTGCTGCCGGCGCCGCACTGGAAGAACTGAAGGTGACCAGCCTCAGGGAAGAGACTGCCTGGCGCTCTCGGTCGAACACTCGCCTGTTATTGATGGTGCTGTCGCTGTCCCACCAATTCGGGTTGAGGCTGGCCTCAATGCGATCGATGGCACGATTGACCGTGCGATCGATCCACCAGCTACCCGTCGGCAGCAGCGCTTCAAGGTCGCCGGCGACGGCTTCCTTGTCGCCCATCAGGTCGGACAGGTTGAGGCCAATGATCACCGGATCGTGGTCCGAGGAACGGAACGGGCTCATTTCATCGAAGATGGCGTCCTGGTTGTTGCTCTTGTACGTAGTGTCGTAGTCCAGGATGTCGGGCTCGTCCGAGTTCAGGTGCCACACGGTGGTTCCTGTGACGGCCGGCAGCAGGGCAGCGTTGGCCATGCCGTAATCCAAGTAGCCGGTCTGGCCGTTGAACACGTATGAGTAGGCGGCCTCACCCTGGAAGGTGTACACCAGGTCCGTGTAGACATTGGCCACCATGACGTCGATCGGGTCTTCCTTGTCGTAGGCGTTGAGGTCGCCGAGGACTAGGACGTCGGGATCGAGGCTGCCGGTCGGATCGGTTGCGAGCCAATCACTCAGGACTTGGGCTGTGAGCGTTCGGGTCAGGTTGCAGCTACCGGTCTCCGGATCATCATCACCGGGTACGCCACACGGCGTACCCTTGGACTTGAAGTGATTCACGACCGCAGTGAATGATTCGCCGGTGGCGTTTTCCGTGAAGGTCTGCGCCAGTGCCGCCCGATTACGATCCCGGCCCGTGTTGTTCGGGTCGAGGAACTCTGGGGTTTCCAGGATGGCGTGGGCGCCTGCCAGCGAGACTGCATCGGGCTTGTAGATGAATGCAACCTTGATCGTGTCGAATCCGGTACGACCTGCTGCGACGTAGTCGTAGGTGCCTGCTCCGACAGCCGCGTTGAGGCCGGCGACCAGATCGATCACTGCGTCGTCGTCGATGTTGTTCTCGATCTCGATAAGGCCCACGACATCAGCATCGATCTCCAACAGGGCCACGATGATCTTGGCCCGTTGCCTCCCAAATTCCTCGGCGTCGTCTGCACCGCGACAGTCGCTCTGATCCATCGCTGGGTAGCACATTGCGCCGTCCTCATCCAGCGTCGTGTAGTAGTTGAGCACATTGAAGCTGGCGACCGTGATGTCTCCGCCAACCGACTCCGGTGCCAAGACCCTTGGGTTGGCAGACGTGTAGTCGGCTCCGGCAGTCGGGTGAATCCGATAGCCGAAGCTGTCGTGCATCACGCCCACGACGTTGTCGAGCAGATCGCCTCCACGGAACCTGTTCGCCAGAGTGAACGCGGTTCCATCGGGGTGGCGTACGAAGTCCGGGTTCGATGCCGTCTGCCCATCGTCGAGCGTGATCCGCGACCTGGCGTTCAGGTCGGCCAGATTGGCCGCCTCCACCGACCCCGGTTCGTAGATGGCCGTCGGCTGGATCTGACGATCGGTGGCGATGGCGATCTCGCCAAAACGATCGAAGTTGAAATACTCCACGATCGTCATCGTCTGTTGCACCTCGACGCCCATTCCTTCGATGTTCTCGAAGTTGGTGTCGGCCACTGGGAAGATGAGCTGCACCGGCGTGGCGACGGCCCCGGAGCCGGTCACCTCTACGGCTGTGACATTGTTGATCTCAGTCACATCGAAGAACTCAACCGCCGTGCCCGTCACCTTGACAGTGTCGCCAAGGTTCACAACAACGTTCGAGCCTCCTTGGAACACATAGATGCCCTCAGAGGTGGCCGGGTTGCTGTCGACATCGGCGTCCTCCTCCTGGAGGAAGAAGCCATTGAGATCGGTGTCCTGGAAGTCGCCGACGACGACACCTTCCACGATGACAGCAACATTCGGCAGAGCAACGCTGTTGCCGGCACCCTGGATTTCATGAATGAATTTCTCCACGGGATCGACGACAACGATCTCGCATACGTTCTCGGCGCCGGGGGATGGCGCCCACTGGGTGTAGGTGTCTGTGTTGCGGGCTCCGCCGGTGCCGTTGGCGCATCGTTGGTTGGAGTCCAGTGTTGCGTCGGTGCCATC
>JAAELU010000124.1 GCA_024226255.1 bacterium
AACGGCTGCATCCGACTGGGGCACTGTCAGGCGCAACGAGGCATGGTACTGTTTGGCTTCAACTCGAATGGCTCAGCGGGGCTCGAAGGCCGGTCCAGCGGCTGAGCCGTGTGTCCGTTAGGCAGCGTGAAACGAACCGGCCGCCAGGCGTGTCCAACCATGCATGCTGTTTCGACTCCTGGTTCTGGTGGCACTAGTTTCGGTTCCCTCATCTGCTCTCGCCCGGACCCGATGTGCCGGCATCGAGCAGCCAGAAGCGCCCGGCCGTCCTGTAGTACTGGTCCCAAGTGGCGTTGTGGCCCGTTCGAGCCCGTCTCGCGTTGCTGCACTGGCAGCCGGGCCGGATCGGCATGTCGTTACGTGTCTTGAGCTATTGCCAGCCCAGTACCGTAACGGCCCTGCCGGTGCTCTTCAGTCAAGCCCGTGGTGGGCGGCGCATGTGGAGGCGCCGCACTACCAGATCGTCCGTGGAGCTCGCGGGTCCTGTCGCGCACCACACAAGCTGGTCTTCCTCGTTGACGGCACGCTCCATTTGATCACCTCCACGGGTATAGACCAGAAATGCAACATCCAACCCCATGACTTGAAGCGAGGGCGATAGGCACGCCGCCTAACCAACGGCTGCAACCGACTGGGCGCCGCCAGGCGTGACGAGACATGATATTATTGGGTTCAACTCAGGTGGCTCAGTGTGGGTCGAAGGCCGGCCCAGCGTCTGAGCCGCGTTTCCGTTGGGTGGCGGGGATGCGTGTAGCGCTATTGTCCGACATCCACGGCAATCGAATCGCACTCGACGCCGTCATCGCAGATGCGCGACGCTTCGGCGTTGATACATTCTGCGTCGTTGGTGACCTCGCAGCGATCGGACCGGAGCCGGTGTCTGTTCTCGAATGCCTCGTGGAGCTTGAGAACATCACCATCGTTCGAGGAAACACTGATCGCTACATCGTGACCGACGAAGGCCCGTCCCCAACGCTCGAGCAAGCCCAGGTGGACGCGAGGCTCATCGACCTCTATGCCCGCGTCACAGCCTCCTTCGCCTGGACTCGAGGTGTCGTCACCGCAGCGGGGTGGTTCGATTGGTTGAAGGACCTTCCGATTGAAACCAGAATCCGACTCGAAGACGGCACCCAGCTTCTTGCCGTTCACGCCTCGCCCGGGTCCGACGAAGATGAAGGGGTTCATCCTGGGCGTAGCAACGCGGATCTTGCCGTCCTGTTCAACGGTTGCACAGCTGACATCGTCTGCGTCGGTCACACACACGACCCTGTTCTTCGCTACATCGGTGACAGGACCGTCGTGAACCTTGGGTGTGTCAGCAACCCAGTAGCGCCCGACCTTCGAGCCAGCTACGTGATTCTGGACTCCACGAAGGCCGGAGCGTCCATCCATCATCGCCGTGTCGCGTACGATCGCCGAGCGTTCGTCGAAGCTGTGCATCGCTCGCGTCATCCCGAAGGGGACTTCATCCTCAGCCACCAGCGGTCAGAGCGCGCCGGCCGGACGCCACATGGGGATCACGTCGTGCCGGTTCCCAGTACGCCCGCCGCCCAATAGTCCGATGAAGCGGACGTTGAATAGCTCGACGCCAATTCCCCCTGTACCATCTGGCTCCAACCACTTCAGGCTCGGCGATTTCGGCGGCACTATTCAATGCCGCTTATCGCCGATCCGTTGGGCGGAGTGACGATGGATCATCTGGTTCGGCATATTGAGCTGGTATTGCAGGCCGACTGGGGTGGCGCCGAGCTCCCTGTGGACGCGGCGAAGGTGCTCGCTGTTTCCTCCTTGTATCTGGTCTCCACGTTCTGGGCCATAGTCGCTGCCTGGAAGCGGTTTCCGGGATGGATGCGGCCACTGGTTTGGTCCGTGGTCGGAATGGTCCCGTTCATCGGCCCGCTGTTCTTCGCGGCCTTCTCGAAGCCACCCCCTCCTCAACACCGTTCGCTTCGGGGTCGGCGCAACCGCGCAGCTGAGACCTACTACATCGGCCGCTAGATCGGCTCCGCGCCGCCTAACCGGCGAGTGCAACCGGCTGGACCGCCGTCAGACGGTTCGGAATCTGATACTGTTGGGTTCATCTCAGGTGGCTTGGTTCGGGTCGGTGGCCGGCCGAGCCGCATGTTCGTTATTCGACGAGAGCGGAGGCCGAGGCTGGTGACTCTTGGCGATCTAGGCAACATTGGCGAGTTTGTTGGCGGCCTCTTGGTCATTGGTTCTCTGTTCTACCTCGCTTCTCAGATTCGCCAGAACACCCGGGCCCTGGGAGTAGCGGCTCACCAGGATGTTGTCCGTTCTACAAACGACGCATCAGTACTCTTGATCCAGAATTCGGACCTCCACTCGCTCTTGAAGCGAAGAGCCGCGGATCCTGCCACGCTCAATGAGGCAGAGCGATTCCGGGCCGACGAGGTTCTGCACGTGCTACTACGCAACTACAGTTCCGCTGTCGTCCTTGAGCGAGATGGGTTCCTGGCTGAGGGCGATATTTCGAACGCATATGAAGCGTACCTACGGGCGCTCTTTGCGTCGCCTTCCACTCGCGAATGGTGGGATCAGAACAAGCAGTTCTTTGCACAGAGTGCCCACGAACCCATTGCGAAGCTGTTCGCCGCATGACAAGCCGATGAAGTCGGACGTTGAATAGCTCGGTTCGAGAGACCGCGGTACCATTTGGCATCAACCTTTGAAGGCTCGGCGACCATCGGTGGCGCGATCCCGCGCCGGTTGACGCCGCTCCGCTGGACGGCGTGTGAAATACGTTCTGATCGTGATTGTTGCGGGGTTCGTGCTCGTCGCAGGATATGCGGCCTACATGGTCCACGTCGCGAACCCAGCCATCGAGCGTGAGCTGCACGAGGCTCCCGACGGTGAGCGCGCTCGGAAGGTCATGCTGATAACGTTTCCCAGCGGTCGAACTCTTCCAGTGAACTACCTCCGTGAAGGAGACACGGTCTACGCGGCCGCCGACGGTCGCTGGTGGCACCAACTCCGCGGTCAGGGTGCGCCTGTCGAGCTTCTAGTGCGTGGTAAGACACTTGCGGGGCGAGCGCGCGCCATCGAAGACGACCCAGAACACCGCTCCGCTGTCTTCGATCGCCTGCGCCCGACTGCACCGAAGCTCTTTGGCACGCTCGTCCAGATCGACCTGGTACCCGATCCGTGAGCAAATCCTCAAATGTGCTCCAATAATCTCATCGTGCAAATTGAGCGGGAGCAGCGAAC
>JAAELU010000125.1 GCA_024226255.1 bacterium
CAGCTCAAGGCTGTCCCCCAGGGCGGCGACATGCATGTCAGAGGGGACGAGTTGTTCATCACCGGGGCGGATGCCGTGACCCTCTACTTCGCGGCGGCCACCAACTTCGTCAGTTACAAGGATGTCAGTGGCAACCAGGTGGGTCGGGTCAACGCCACCCTCGACCGAATCGACAAGAGGCCCTATCGCGAGCTTCGCGTTGCCGCGGTTGCCGATCATCAATCCTACTTTCGGCGCGCGAGACTCGAGCTGGACAAGACGGCGAACTCGGTCCTGCCCACCGACGAGCGCATGGCGGCCTTCGCCAGCGGCGACGATCCGAGCCTGGCGGCCCTGGCCTACAACTTCGGCCGCTACCTGTTGATCTCGTCCTCGCGTCCTGGCACCGAGGCGGCCAATCTGCAGGGGATCTGGAACGAGAGTCAGAATCCCATGTGGGACTCCAAGTACACCACCAATATCAATACGGAGATGAACTACTGGCCGGTGGAGTCCGGCAATCTGTCCGATTGCGCCGAGCCCCTGATCAC
>JAAELU010000126.1 GCA_024226255.1 bacterium
AGGCCGCACCGAGTGCTGCGCCGATCGCGGCACCTACAGCGATCCACACGGGACTGGAGGTTGCCGCAAACAGGGCAGCGCCAACGCCAGCACCGAGAGCGACGCCGACGCCCGCGTTCATTCGTGGGGGCTTGTTGTTCGCCATTGAGTAGATCCTATTGCATGTGGTGGCAAACACAGTCGTCGCCACCCAGATTTATCTGGAGCGATTCGGCGATGCCATGAGGCGTGCCCAGCCGAGCCTCGCGACGAACGACGCTCGGGAACGGGCCGAGGTCTTGTTGGCGACAATGAACGGCCTGGCATTCCGATCGGCCCTCGACTCCGCCTTCGACTTCGCCAGTCACGTCCCCGCCATCCGCCACTGAGTTGCTCCGACCGGAGCCGCCGGCGAGACGCCCGCTCGCAAAATCCAGACCTCCATATGATGGGGAGCCGTATGAGCATCAATGCTGGACTAAGGAACGTGGGTCTAGCCGGTGTCGTCGTGGGAGTGGCGGCGTTGGCCATAGTCTTCACCTTGGCCGTCCCCGTTGCAGCCAGTGAGGACCCGCCACCGTTCACCGACTCTCTCGTACCCGGCGACGTCGAGATTCAGGAGTTCGACCCACTTCTTGGCCAGGACATCGAACCGGCAGGTTCGACGTCCCCATGGGCTCTCGGCTCGGCGGTGTTGGCGTTGCTGGCTCTCGGATCCCTGGTCTTCATGGCCCGAAAACGCCCCTGACCTCATCCAGGGCGTCGCCGCGCCTCGTGTGATCTGCGAGCATCGAGTACATGGCCAACGAATATCACATTGCCCAGCTCAACATCGGCAAGACCGCCGGGCCGATGGACAGCCCGGTCATGGCAGGATTCGCCGCCCGGCTCGACGAGATCAACGCGCTCGCCGACGCCGCCGAGGGCTTCGTGTGGCGTCTCCAGACCGAAGACGGAAACGCCACATCGATCCACGCCTTCGAGGATCCCCTGCTGCTCGTCAACATGTCGGTGTGGGAGTCGATCGACGCGCTCCACGCCTACACGTACCGGACCGACCATCGCGAGCTGCTGCGCGGCCGAGCCGAGTGGTTCGAACGCTACGACGGTCCCTATGTGGTGCTGTGGTGGGTTCCCGCCGGGCATACCCCCACGGTCGAAGAAGCCAAGGAACGGCTCGCCAAACTCACCGCCGACGGCCCAACGCCGGAGGCGTTCATGTTCAGCCAGCGTTTCGACCCGCCAGGGAGCTGATGGCCGACTACCCGACCTTGATACACGAGCGAGTGGCGCTGGCCCGATCCGGCGACAACCCGTGCGTGATCGGGAGGTTGCCATCCGGCTGGGCGGTGCTGGGAGACCTCCAATTCCCGCTCGGCTATTCACTGCTGCTGGCTGACCCGGTCGTCGATCAACTGACCGACCTCGCAGGGCCCGATCGGGCCCAATTCTTTGCCGACATGGCGCTCCTCGGTGAGGCACTGCTCGAGGTTACCGACGCGGCCCGGGTCAACTACGAAATCCAAGGCAACACCGAAGCGGCGCTCCACGCTCATCTATTCCCCCGCTACGAGTGGGAGGAGCCGGAGTTCAGCCGCGGTCCAGTCTGGCGGTACCCGCCTGAGGTCCGAACGGCAGAGCCGTTCCGCGAGGGTGTGCACGGGCCGCTCTTGCGTGACCTTGGCCGGGCAATCGCCGAGCTGACAGTCGGCTAGTACACGTTTGTGCCGGTCCCAAAGACCGTGACGTGGCATACACTCAGCAGACAAGGGGGTAGTCATGCCTCGGAGAATCCTGGCGACCGCCATCGTTGCTTTCGCACTCGTCATGGCGGTCATCTACGCCGTCTCCCAGA
>JAAELU010000127.1 GCA_024226255.1 bacterium
CCAGCGGACTGCCCTTGACGATGCTCGGAGCCGCCTCGGTGGCCCACTTCGCCAGCGCGCATCAGCGGGGCCGAGCGTTCTTGCCGCAGCGCCACGATGTCGGCGGGACCGAGTTGGCGCAGACGGGCCAGCTTCTCGACCCGGTACAGTCCCTGAACCAGCGCCATCGCTGGACCCGCACGCGGGTCCTTGCTCTTGACCGCCTCGTGCCCAGCGACAATTACATCTCGACGCGACGACAACTACATCTCGACATCCCAGAGCGCGCTCTGGATAGCTGACTGCACTTCCCATCAGGGGCGGATGGAGTTGGCCGTGCAGACAACAGACGCGCAAGTGAGGAAGCTGATGGAGGAGTTCGGAAAGCATGGAAAGGTCGAAGTGGCAGCGCTTCGATCTGGGATGCACCGGGAGACGGCTGCGAAGTACCTCAAGGTGCGAAAGTTGCCGTCAGAGCTCAAGCAACCGCGGACATGGAGGACCCGGCACGACCCGTTCCTCGACGACTGGCCACTGATCGAGGAGATGCTCACCCACGCGCCAGAGTTCGAAGCCAGCACCCTGTTCGAGTGGCTGTCCGTGCACAAGTCGCCAGGCAAGTACCAGGAGGGACAGCTCCGGACGCTGCAGCGCCGCGTGAAACAGTGGCGGGCGACCGCCGGGCCGCCCAAGGAGGTGTTCTTCGCGCAGGAGCACCGTGCGGGAGAGGCGATGCAGACGGACTTCACGTCGGGCAACGAGCTGCAGATCACGATCGGCGGCGAGCCGTTTCCCCACCTTCTGTGCCATCCGGTGCTGCCGTACAGCAACTGGGAGTGGGCGACGGTGTGTCGGTCAGAGTCGATGGCGGCGCTGCGACGGGGCTGTCAGGCCGCGGTGTTCAAGCTCGGCAAGCGGCCGGAGTGGCACCAGACGGACAACAGCACGGCGGCGACGCACGACATCGGGAGTGGCAAGCGGGACTTCAATGCCGAGTATGTCGAGCTGATGGAGCATCTGGGCATGAAGCCTCGGACGATCGGGGTTGGGATGAGCAACCAGAACGGAGATGTCGAGGCGCTCAACGGTGCGCACAAGCGGCGGCTCAAGCAGCACCTGTTGCTGCGACGGAGCAAGGACTTCGACTCGGTGGGGCAGTACGAGCGTTGGGTCCAGAACGTTTGTGGGAAGGCCAATATTCGACGGCAGGACCGACTCGTCGAGGACCTGGCAGCCATGGAGCCCGTGACCATCACCCGGCTACCGGAGTTCAAGGAGGAGCGCACGCGGGTGACGCGCGGGAGCACTATCCGCATCAAGCACAACACCTACTCCGTTCCATCCCAGCTCCGAGACGAGTGGGTCAAGGTGCGGGTCTACGATGACCGCATCGAGGTCTGGTACGCCGACAAGCTCCAGATGGCCGTAGAGCGGCTGCTCGGGCGGTTCAGACATCGAATCAACTACCGGCACATCATCGAGGCGCTGGTGCGCAAGCCTGGAGCGTTCGAGCGATATCGCTATCGCGATGACCTGTTCCCCACCGTCATCTTCCGGCAGGCCTACGACGCTATCGTGGATGTCCAGGGGGCGACGCGCCGGGGCGACCTCGAGTACCTGCGGATGCTGCACCTCGCAGCGCGCACGATGGAATGTGACGTTGCCACGGCGCTCGAGCTCGTGCTCGCCGAGGGCCAAGTTCCGACCTACGACCAGGTCCGCGAGCTCGTGGCCCCTGCGCAGCTGATGGTGCCTGCAATGGCCGTACTGCAACCCGATCTGACCGAGTTCGATCGGCGCTTGCTGCGGGCGATCACGCTCGAGGAGGCGGCATGACCAATCCCGCCCCGCCGACGGTGGAGAGCTTGCGCATCATGTTGCGTGCTCTGCGGCTCTCCGGCTTTGCCGCTCACTTCGATGAGGTCGCCGAGCAAGCGACTCGTGAAGGCTGGACGTTTCTCGAGTTCGTACATGAGCTGGCGTCTCACGAACTCGAAGCACGGCGCCGACGCCGCATCGAGCGAAGCCTCAAGGCCTCCCAGCTGCCCACGACCAAGACGCTCGCCACCCTGAACCACAAACGGCTACCCGCCCCCGTGCGTACCCAGATGAGCGCCTTGTGCGCGGGTGACTTCCTGCGCGGAGGTACCAACGTCCTTGCTTTTGGGCTGCCGGGTCGAGGCAAGACTCACACCCTCGCTGCGATCGGACACGAGCTCATCCAGCGAGGCCATCGGGTGCTCTTCACCCCAACATTCCAACTGGTCCAGAGACTGCTCGTTGCCAAGCGCGATCTGACCCTCGAGGTCGAGCTCAAGCGGCTCGACCGCTTCGACGCGGTCATCCTCGATGACATCGGCTACGTCCAGCAGGACCGGGCGGAGATGGAGGTCCTGTTCACGTTTCTCGCCGAGCGCTACGAGCGTCGCAGTGTGATGATCAGTAGCAACCTGGTGTTCTCGCAGTGGGGTCGTATCTTCAAGGACGCGATGACGACAGCGGCGGCGATCGATCGTGTCGTTCATCACTCGGTGATCTTGGAGATGACCGGGCCCAGCTTCCGTGCCGAAGAGGCTGAGAAGAGTCTAACGAGACTCGAGACCGGAGCGACACCATGACCCCCGCCGCCCTGGTCGAGGCGGTGACCTGTGGACGGTACCGGGCCTGCCGGCCCCCGGGGACAGCCTATGGAGTGGCCGCGAGCACCCAGCCGACTACGTCGGCCAGGTGCACCGCGGGGCGCTCTGCGCCTCCACTCCACAGCCTGCCCCCAGGGGCCTCGGAGAACGCACGAAGGAGGGAGCGGTTCCCGGCGTCAACCAGCGTTCTCCGCAGTCCCTTGGATAAGTCCACGGAAGCAGATCTGCGCTTCGAAAACCCGTCCTGGACTTATCCACACCGCCCACAGGCCCGACTAGTACTAGGTAGATATATCCTTGTATTTGCGGTCTTCGGCCGGAATCGCAACCCGATCAGCCACAGCCCTTCGCCGACACCGTTCAACTCGTTGGGTGAGGGTAGTTGTCGCCGGGCCACAGATCAGGCCGATGTGCCTGCATTCAGGTCTCGAATCGAGTCAACCCGATGTCGAAGTGTAATTGTCGCCAATGTCGAAATGTACTTGACGCTGAGCAAGAGCCAGTTCTTCCGCCCGACGACCACCCCCCGCCCATTGTGCCCATGTGGGGTCCACCGTCGAGGTTGTCTATCCGTGGCACCCGCTCCACGACGAAGTGCTCCGTGTTGAGGGGGCCCAGAACCGTGCAGACGGACGCGTGCTGCTGCTCGCCGACGACGCGGGAGTGGTCCATCGGATGCCCGCCTGGATGTGCGACCCAGCCTCATGTGGTCCGATGGTCGTGGACTGTGAAGCTGTGCCGTCTCTGGCCGCCCTCGAGCACGTAGCCAGTTTGCTCGTTGCTCTCGGACACAGACGATCTCCGAAGGAGGAGATCGATGACCGACACCAGACCGAAGCCCCTTCGAGCGCAGCTCGCGCTGCGGATGACTACCAAGCGCCTTCGGGACCTCG
>JAAELU010000128.1 GCA_024226255.1 bacterium
GCCGAATCAGGAGGATCGCCAAAGCGGCAATGGCGGCGACAGCGGCCACGCCTCCAAATGCCACTACCAGCAGATCCTCTTCGACCTCCTTGGCAACCGCCGAGATGTCAAGCCGGATCACACCCATCGCATTCGAAAAATCCGTTCCGTCCCGACCGGTCTCGCGCACTCGAAACCGACCAGCCGAGACGATCTTGTCCCCATTCCGCGTCGTATGGAATGGAGCAGACGATGGATCGCTGAGGCCGACCGTCGCAGAAAGCAATTCACCTCCAACACTGGCAAGCGGCAAGCCGATGAGCGACGTATTCGATGAAGCGAGGATCACCTGAGGGTCGCCGCCCGCCACGAATACGACGTCAACATCTCTGCCTGCGCCAGCGGCGGTCGTGGCACGTTGCAGACCTGTCAGGTCTGAAACGTTGGCGACGGTCTCGAGAGCAATCAGCTGATCCTGAGCAGTCTGCTCGCCTTCTGTGCCGAGCCGAGCGTTGGCAAGATATGCAGCGATGCTGAACCCACCCACCGCTGCCACAAAACCGGCAAGCAGGATTGGGAGCACGAGACGGCGGGTCAGTGAGTGGCGTGACTTCAACTCGAGCCGCCACGGTGCACGCAACCGTTCGATGCTTCGAGGCCGGCCACAAGATCCAAATCGAGTAGAACGCCGGCAGCCCGCAAACACGCCTGCTGGAGATCCCCATCGCCCCAGCGGGAACTCTGCTCCTCCCAAGAGAGAAGCTCCACCTCTGTGAGCAACACGGTCATCTCCTCGGCCGAAATACCCTCGCGAGCGGCCATGCTGCCGATGGTCGCCTCGGGATCGGTTGACAGCCGATCAAGCGCTGCATCCCAGGCGGCGCGCACCGCTGATGCGAGTTCTGGCCGCCGTTCCAGCACATCCGCACCGAAGCTCACGACATCAACGATCTCCCCCGGTATGTCGGCCGTCGTGAAGATCTGCCGAAACCCGTGGTCGCTCTCGAGTCCGATCGACACAGGCGGGAAGCTCACCGCGGCGGCGACCCCATCTGCCGACACAAGGCCGGGTATCTCTAGTTGATCGGCGAGTACGAGATCGACATCATCGAGCGTTAGACC
>JAAELU010000129.1 GCA_024226255.1 bacterium
CGGCACGCAGCTTTCCGCTGTTCACATTCGAGAGGGGATCGCCGTCGAGGGCGAACTCCTTTCCGTTCGGGCAGCCGTCGTTGTCGGGGTCGTCCAGGAAACCGTCGTTCACCCCGGAGTTGAGTCCCATCGCGATCGTCCAGCTTTCATAGGCGGCGCGCACCGTTACGGTTCGCGTGACCTGGAGGGCTGCGTTGCCGGCGGCGTCGGTGGCGTCGTAGGTGATCGTGTGGATGCCGAGGGTCGTTGTAACGAGCGTGTCGCCGGCCACCGCGACCGTGACGGTGGGGTCGTGGTTGTCGGTGGCGGTCGCGCCCGGATCGGACCACGGATCGTTCAGCTCAAGGGTCATTGTCGATTCTCCGATCAAGGTGATGACCGGCGCGATCCGGTCCACCGTGATGGTGGTGGAATCCGTTGCTACGTATTCGAATGGATCCGTGCCCACCGCGGTGATGGTCCATGCCTCGCCAGACAGGGTGCTGACATCGACTTGGTCGAGCAGGGGTGATCCATCGGAAACGAATCGGCGGCAACCCAGCGCCGATCCGGCTTCCCAGGTAAGGATCCAACCTCCGTCCGGGAGGCCCAGGACGTCTGATCGGGTATCAACCCCGGCATCGGAAACGGTGCTCTGGACGGCACCAGTGACGGGTGCCCCAGCGGCGTCGTATCGGCGGGTGAAGATCTCCGAACTTGATGGCCAGGTGACGACGAAGCCTCCGTGCGCCAGGGGCGAGACGGCGTGAGGAGCCTCTGTGTAGGGTTGTCCGGGGATGACGTGACCGCTCGTCAGGACGGTTCCGTCCGGCTGGACGAGTTGGTAGTGGAGCTCATCGGTCGAAGTGCGCCAGGTGATCACAAAGTTGCCCCCATTCGTCACCGCAATCTGTGCGCCGGTTTCGTGGATGGACTCGCCAGTGAGATCGTTGACCGAAGTGTCGCCAATTTGACGGGACCCGGTGGCGTCGCTCCAGGACCAGTAGACATCCCAATTGCCACTGACTGAGTCCCACCCCTGCCATCCCACCAGCCAGCCTCCTGCTGGCAGGGACGTTACCGAGGGGGAAGCATCGGTGCTGTTTCCGTCGGCATCGTCAGCCTTGACGACTGCCCCGAGCGGAGAACCGTCGGATGAGAAACGTTGGAGCAGGATCTCGGTGTCCGTGCCATCGCTGGTGCCCGTTCCACGCCAGACGACCACCCAGCCGCCATCGACCAGTCCTGTCACGGACGCGCCGGTGTCGTCGGTGCTATTGTTGCCGTTGACCCGGACATTGCCACCCACTGGAGCACCGGCTGCGCTGAAACGCTGCATGGCAACCTCTTCATCAGTGCCGTCACCGAGGTCGCCTGTGCTTTTCCAGACTACGATCCAGCCGCCATCGAGCAGGCCAGCCACGTTCGGGAAGGAATCGTGGGCGCTGTCGGGAGCATCGACCTTGAGCGGGGCAGTTTGCGCGACCCCATCGGCGGCGAATGCCTGACAGAAGATCTCGAGGTCGGTTCCATCGCTTCCGTCTCCGGGGACGTGCCAGGCGACGATCCACCCGCCGTCGATGAGGGCGGCGATGCGAGGATACCCCTCCTTGTTGGGGGCATTGATGAGGATCTTCTCGGGAGCCACGTCCGCGTCGGTGGCGAGGACTTGCCAGGTCCCGTCGTTTTGCACAACCCCATGGGTGGCTACCGAGGAGGAGCCGTCATCGAAGGTTACCGCGACGATGCTGCCGGGATCGAGGTCGGTTGTTCCAGAGACCGCGAAACCGTCGGCAATGGCACCGGGGCCGATCACGCCGGATCCGTCGGCGACGTTTGTGATGGCGAGCACGTGGGTGGAGATGCCGGCCGTCTCGTAGGCACCGAGATCGATGGTGCCATTGACAATGCGGGGAGCCCCGGCGAGGTCGGTCGCGGTGGAATTATAGGTATTGTCCCCCTGGTTGATGACGGGGGAGGCGGAGAGCAGGTCACAGTTGCCTGAACTGGTAGGGGCTGTGGCCGGATCGATCGGATCCACAAAGAGCGGATCATTTGCGGGGTCCGTCCCGTCGAGATTGTTGGCGCTGTGGCCGCGGGCATCGAGTTCGGCGGCGGAGAAGTTCTGGATCAGACAGTTGTTGGTAACGATTCGGTTCAGGTATGTGGTGCTCATCGAGGCCGATTGGGCGGACGCACCACCTTCCCCGAGATTGTTCCAGATGATCGTGTTGTTCAGGTTCACTGTGGGAGTCTGGTTGGGGATGACTGATAGTAGAATCCCGCCGCCACGAGGCGTGCGATTTCCGTGAAGCGTGCAATTGTTCAGGGTAGTGGAGGCATTGCGGTAAGATCTCACGATCGCGAACAAACCATTGTTTCCGGTCATCACGGAGTTCGTAATGGTGCACGTTCCGTTCTCGTTGTTCACTGCCGCTCCCGAGTCATCCCTGTTATTGGAAAACGTACAGTTGCTCACAAGCACCACTCCACCGGACTGATACAGGCCTCCGTCCGGTGTGTTGTTGTCGAACACGCTCTC
>JAAELU010000130.1 GCA_024226255.1 bacterium
ACGGCAGCACGCTTGGCTCTGAACCAAGAAGTTGGGGTTCGAATCCCTATGCGGGAGCGGCAATAGCTCACATAATCATGAAAGGAGGAGCTGTGCAGGTAATCAACGAGAAGCTCAAGGTCTGGGCGACAGACCTCGACCAGAACACAATGCAGCAGGCGCGACGCACCTCACGGCTCCCCGTCGTGGAAGGGCACGTCGCCCTGATGCCAGATGCCCACCTCGGGCTCGGGGCAACGGTCGGGTCCGTCGTTCCAACCAAGGGCGCAGTCATCCCGGCATGCGTCGGCGTCGACATCGGATGTGGCATGGCGGCCGTTCGCACCGACCTCGTAGCGACCGAGCTGCCGGACGATCTAGGGCCGTTGCTGGCCAAGATTGCCAAGGTGATCCCGGCCGGCGTGGGCCGGGGACACGATCACCGCGACTGGCGCACGAATCGGGCTGCAACCGAGTGGCTCACTGACAACCGTCCCCGGACTCGTTTGTCGGACCGGCAGGAAAAGAAGACCTATACCCAGCTCGGAACACTGGGAAGCGGCAACCACTTCGCCGAAGTCAGCCTTGATGAAGACGACCGAGTGTGGATGGTGTTGCACTCCGGCTCACGCGGAATCGGCAACGAGCTTGCCCAGTCACACATCGCAGAGGCAAAGGCGGTCGCCAAGCGTCTCGAGATCGGTCTCGAAGACCCGGCTCTGGCCTACCTGCTCGAAGGAAGCGACGAGTTCGATCACTACATTGCGGATCTGCATTTCGCTCAGTCATATGCCCGAGTGAATCGCGAGACGATGATGGACGCCGCCCTCAAGGAGCTATTTCGATTCGTCGGAAAGGGCCGAGAGCGCGATCGAGTGAACTGCCACCACAACTACACCGAGCAGGAGACACACTTTGGACACGAGGTGTGGGTTACCCGCAAGGGCGCCATCTCAGCTCGGGTCGGTCAGTTGGGGATCATTCCCGGTTCGATGGGCACCGACACCTACATCGTGGAGGGCTTGGGCAACCCTGACTCCTACATGTCGAGCGCCCACGGTGCCGGACGGCGTATGTCGCGAACCCAGGCGCGCAAGACGCTGAGCGCAGAGAGTCTCAAGCACGCAATGGGCGACCGCACCTGGCTAGGCGATCGGGCTGAGAAGCTCGTCGACGAGCACCCTGATGCATACAAGGACATCACCGAGGTGATGTCCTTGTCGGCGGACCTGGTGACGGTCAAGCATCGTCTGCAGGCGGTACTCAACTACAAGGGAACCTGAGCGAGGGGGCACAATCCGCCTCGCTCAGGTTTCCCACGCACCAATGGACTCTGTCTGCGCGGCATAGCTTGCGTTCTGCGTTAAGTTCCAGAATCGTGCCGCTCACCTACTTGTCACACCAGGCTCCCGTTATCGCGATGAAGCAGCGGTGGCCGCAACGATGGGACGGGGTGGCATTGGTCACAGGATCGATGGCGCCGGACCTGGCGTACGCCTTCAATCGCGGCGGTGCGGAGATCAATGCCCACGTCTGGCCAGCGATGTTGACCGTGGCGTTACCCATCGCACTCATGGCTGCCTGGTACGTCCGGTGGCTGGCACCTACGACGTTTCGCCAACTCCCACAGGCGTTCGGCGTTGACCTGCGCTTCTTTGAGACCCTCAACTCGAGAGGACCTGGACTTCTCGTAACAGCGTGGAGCGCAGCGGTTGGGGTGGCGACCCATGTGTTCTGGGACGGGTTGACACACACAACACGTTGGGGCGCTCAGCTGTGGCCGTGGTTGACTGAACCGATTTGGGGCGGATACGCGCCCGCCAAGGTGTTCCAATACTTGAGTCACGCCGGCGGCCTTCTCCTCGCTCTGTTCCTGTTGTCACGGATACCCGCTCCTGAGAAATGGCGGCCCTCCGTCGTGCGCCGCGGCGAACGAGTCGCATTCTGGACTCCGGTCGTCGCTTTCTCGCTGATCGGGTTCGTGTGGGGCCTTGGAGATTTCTTCGCCGCCCTTGTCATCAAGACCAGCATCGGCACGGCTGTGGGTCTAGGAATCGCCCGAGTTCTGATGACTAGAAGCGCCAAGACGCTTGAGAGCGTCTAAGTATCTGGGGAGATGCCCGAGCGGTTAGGGAGTGGTCTGCAAAGCCACCTCAGGTCGGTTCGACTCCGACTCTCCCCTCCATGTGGTCGTGGTGCAACGGGCAGCACGCCAGGTTTCCACCCTGGAAGCGAGAGTTCGAGTCTCTCCGACCGCACGAGCATCGCTGATGCGAAGTCATGGCTTACTTCTTGATCCAACGGGCGCGGGGTTCGAATCCCCGCCACGTCTCCGGACGTGTAGCTCAGACAGGGCCTCTTTGAGTGAGCGGAACACCAGACATCGATATCGAGTTAGGTGGAGCGAAAGTCAAGGAGGCGTTGGTGGTAGAGCATTGGAACCCATGTAGCTGCGACGTCACAGTTCCCAGCGATGCCCGCTCAATAGCCCCGGCTCCTGTCGAGCAGGGGGAAGGGCTCATCGCCGGCAAGGATCCGGCGGATGTTGGCGGCGATCAATTGAGTTGCCGAGCGCACCAGTGTGAAACCGGAAATGTGCGGCGTGATCCTCACGTTGGGGTGACTCCACAACTGGTTGTCGGCAGCCATCGGCTCCGGATCGGCAACGTCGAGGACGGCGGCGCCCACTCGACCGTCGTCGAGAGCATCAAGCAGGTCGGCTTCGACGGTGGTCGCTCCCCTACCGAGATTGATCAGACGGCCACCGGGACGGAAATGGTCGAATCGGCCTGAGTTGAGTAGTCCCCGGGTCGTCGGCGAATCCGGAAGCACATTGACCACGGCCGAGGATGCCGTCAGGAAGCCGTTGAGTTCGCCAAGGCCGGCGTAGGAAGTGACCCAGTCCTCGTCCGTGCCGGTTCGCGTCCAGGCGTTGATGGGAAAGCCGAGGTCCGACAGAGCCCGAGCTATTCGACGCCCAATAGTTCCAAAGCCGAGGAGGCCAACCGGGTACTCGTCCATCGTTGTGTATCCGTGTTCGCGCCAAATCTGGTCGGCCTGATCGGCCAGGTAGGCGTCCAAGCGCTTCTGGAAGTGCACCACCCAGTGCACGACGTACGCAGCCATCTCATCCGACATGGCAGGGTCGGCGAGCCGGACGACAGGAACGTCCGGCATCTTCGGGTCCAAGTACTGCTCGACGCCGGCGCCCATAGAGAGAATGGCGCGCAGCTTCGGATAGCGCGCCAGATCGTCGACGTCTTGGCGAGTGGCAACGACAAACTCAATCTGAGTCGGATCGGTGACGTCCGGCCACAGTTCGACAGTCACGTCAGGTAGCTCGCGTTGGAAGGCGGCGAGCCACAGTTCAGGATCTCGGTACGGGTTCAGCAAGATCGACATAGACCCGCAGTCTTCCACACCATGCGTCGATGGGAATGCCTCCGGCGTTCCTTGGGAGCTGGGGAACGCCAAGGCGCGTTCCATGGCAGATCCATGGCGCCAGGTACATGCGTCGGTGGCGGAACGGTATACGCACCGGTTTCAGAAACCGGCGTCTCCGGACATGCGGGTTCGACTCCCGCTCGACGTACGACGTTGTTGATGCGCAGAATCGGGGTACTTCGCATGGAATGGGGGCGCGGCCTGGCGGCCGCGTTCGGGGTTCGATTCCCCACCGCCTGGTTCGCCATGTTCTCAACAACGCCACTCTTGTGACCGACCGATATCAGCCGCGCGTCGTATGCGGGCTGGAGGATCGTGCCACCCGGTGCTGAGTGCTTGATACCGAGCGCTCAGCACAAGAACTTTTCGTTGTCGATGTGCCGGTGAGGGCTCCTTCTCTCCACCCGGCCGTGCGGCTTGAGAACCGCGGCAGGCATACAGACGTCGTAAGTGATTCGGCGTCTGCGGTGGGTTGGAGTGGGGCCTGCCAGGCCAACCTTCGCCAGGTTGTACCCGGCGACGGAAACGTGGTCCGGGGTGCTCAGCGCCCCGCACCACTCTCGCTCTTCCGTTCTGGCGTAGATACACGCCGCTATTGGCGTGTATCTACGCAGGAACAGGGGATGGAACGGCGATGGGGAGAGTCACGACTTCGGGGTCGGCACGTAGTACCCGGTTGCGTTGAGCTCGAGCGACGTCGCACCCGGTGGCACTTCGAACCAGAGGTCGAGCACGTCGCCCTCGTCGAGCCGCAGGGAGATTCCGTCAATGGAGCAGTGGCCGAGGTCGCTGCCATCGCCACAAGCTCGCGGCAGGATCTTCTCGCCGTCGACAAGCAGTGCGATGGCATCAAGATACGTGACCTCTTCCTTTTCCTCACGCAGCTGGATATGCAGGAGCCCGTGCTGGGTCGGCAACTCCAAACCCTGCGTGGTGTAGGCATCTCGACCGCGAACGTTGCGAAGGATCTCGCCTATCAGCTCCTCGCCCTCTACCCCGAGCACGTACACATAGGGACATGCAGCCAAGTTGTTGCAGTCCTGTGTGAGCTCTGATGGGCGGCGCCCGATTTCTGACATCTCGGCGCCGTCCGTGAGCCCAACGGTCACGACCTCCTGGACGACCGTCGTCTCTGGAAAGTCGAGGCGGCCGCAGGCCGTCCAACCGTCTTCGGTGTATTCGAACGTGCCGTCGCCGAGGAAATCCAATTCGGTGACGTTGTAGACGCCATAACTCTGGTTGAGTATCCGCCGAAGCAACTTCCCATCTGAAACGAACAGCTGGGTGCGGTTAGGTGGGTCCTCGGCCTCGTCAACCGGCGTGGTCAACAGCAAAGCCTCGGGGTGCTGCGACGCTCCAAGTTCGATCACCTCGAGCGTGGCGCTCGGCGTTATCCACTCGTACTCCTCGGGCGAGAAGTCTGCTTGTCCCTGAGCCGAACCGG
>JAAELU010000131.1 GCA_024226255.1 bacterium
CGTCGGCGGCGGCGACTCCCATGTGGCGCAATGACATGAGGAGCAGCGCAAATAGCGACAGCTGACTGGTGAGGGTGGCCACGGTGATCACCAGCCATCGTTTCCGAAGCAGGTCGATACTCTGTCCGCGGAATTCGGCAAGACCGTCCGCCCAACCCGAGAACGGGCCAAGCTTGAATGGACGCCCGAGCTTCGAGGCGATGTTGCCAAGACGTTCACCGGCAATCCGGGCGATGCTCTCACTGGACAGGATCATCGTCAGGAGCACGATGGCACCGGCCAGGATGGCTACTCCAGTCACCGCCGCAGATTGCAGTGCCGGGTTGCTCGAACCACCGATGGTGAGTATTGCCAGGGCAACGACGGGCAATCCAAGCTTCACGAACGTGTTCCACAGGCCGGTCACGACAGATGCGATCGCGATCGACCCGGAGTCGAACCCGAACGAGGAGAACATCGTGTAGGTGACGCCGACACCGATGGCGCTTCCAGCGGGGAGCGTGTTGGAGACGGCGGTCGAGATCTGCCCCACC
>JAAELU010000132.1 GCA_024226255.1 bacterium
GGGCCCCGCCGTTACTGGCCGAAGGGACTCGGCCAAGGCCGCCAACGCATCAGTCGACATCCGCGCCACCGAGGAAAGGAACGCCCACTGGTCACGCCACGGAGCCATCGTGGTCGGGTCGAGAAACACGGTCGTACCACCAGCCGCTCGCTCCCCTTGCAACGGCAACGCAATCAAGTTGCCCAACGAGCCGCTCGGCATGAAGTCTTGGGACGGGAAGAACCGGTCATAGCTGGCCAGATCTAGTTCGGCCCTAGCCGCCATCGCCCGCCGCAACAGTGCTGCGCCGAGCGCCCGCGCCGACGAGGCCTTGACCGGCTCATCGAAGAAGACCCAGACATGTGCACCATCTCCCGACCTCGATCGCTCCAACACCGCCGGCACCTGCACCGCATGACATGCATCGAGATAGGCAAGCGCATCAAGCGTCCATGTGCCACCGTCGAAGTCGCAAGCCAAGAACGAAGTCGTGTCGTCGCCCATCAATGGGTAGACGCCGGCCGTGATCTCGCCCCCAAGATGAGCAGCCAGGACCTCGTCGGTCAGAGGAAGATAGTCCCTCTTCGCAGCCTTCCCCTTCGAACGCCTAGCGCTCCAGCCACCGCGAACGGCCGGTGACCAACCGGACTTCCCCGACGAGGCGTTCTCCCACCGCTGCGCATACACGTCGGCTCGAGCACAGAACAACTCCCGTACCAAGGCGACCCTCTCCGCGCCCGACGAATCAGCATCAATCACGCTCGCTGGACCAGACGTTGCGAAGAGTGTCGGCACCCACGCCCGCTGATGGCCGTCCGGCGCTCGCTCGTCGAGACCCAGCAAACCGCGAAGCCGTTTCACCTCCTCGCGTAGGTCAACTACCTCCGCCTGAAGGTCAGCCGGCGCCGCTCCACCACCTTCGCTCACACCTCCATCGTGACACACCGACAACGTCCGATCGCGCCAAGCACTCAACGACCCAGAGACCCACTCCAGTCACCACCAGCAGCTCACCCAGCAGTCTTCGTGAGGCCCTGATCTAGACCCTGTGGCTACCAGCCGTCCCTAAACCCGCCGGACAACGTCAGTCTCACGATCTCGGGAGACGTCCGGGAACGTGCACGCTCATCAATCGGCGGCATCTGCAGCGGCCTGGACGACACCCGCCACTGACCGCTCGCCCACCAGCGACGGGGTCCTTGGCATTCCCCCAACATCAGCCAGCGGCGGACGCCAACGAACACCAGTGAAACGTATCTGCGCCCAAATCGAGCGATAGCTACCCGAGCTTCGACGCCCGCCTCGCACGTCTGGGGCTACCAGTTGGGCTACCA
>JAAELU010000133.1 GCA_024226255.1 bacterium
ACACTGGTTTGCGAGCACCCAACTGGACTCCGGTGAGCCTCTACCAGCCGTAGCCGCACGAATCGGCGACAACGTAGAAACCCTCGCCAAGGTCTACGCCCACAAAGGACAACGAAGCGACGACAAGGCCGCTCAAGCGATCGCCGACCAACTCACCACTCCAGAGAACGGCGATCACGACCCCGGCGTTTAGCAGCACCCTGGTTGTGCCGGACTCGGACGGCAGATCGGGGCATCGTATGAGCGGAATCAAGTGCTGTGGACTGGACCGTGGGACTGCCAAGAACATGCTTGGATAGGGCGATGATGCAACCGTCTCCCCGCCCGACGACCGAAGTTCGAGATGTGATTCTCGACTCCATGGACCGCATGTTTGACCAACTCGCCAACCGCCTCGATGGGCTGACGAACGACGAGTACCTCTGGGAACCAGTCACCACTATGTGGACAGTTCGAACGATCGGCCAGACAACGGCCGTCGACGGCGCAGGAATCCGTGACCTCGACCCGGCCCCAGCGACGACCATCGCCTGGCGACTCTGGCACGTCGCTATGGACTGCCTCGACGACTACACAAGGCGATTCCACGGTGACCCGAGCGACGCACCTGCCGAGTGGACTCTGGAGGCCGGTGTGGCCATCGAGACACTCCGGCAAAAGTGGAGTTCGTACCGCGGGGAAATCGCCAGCAGGGATTGGTGGGATCAGCTCGGCAGGGACTGGGGACCGTGGGCCAACCACTCGGTTGCCGACATGGCGATGCACGCAAGCAACGAGCTCGTCCATCACGGGGCCGAGATCGGCCTGCTCAGAGACCTCTATCGTGCGTCCGAGGCTGGCGGCCACTTGTCCTGAGCGTTCTCGAGCACAGCAGTCGTGCCGGTGAGTTGTGCCTCTGGTTTGGTTGTAGGTTGAGCGTTACCGGGTGCTTTTCCAAAGCTGGGGCCACGGTGAGGGTCTCGCCGGGGAGCGGTTGTCGGAGTTGCATCGCCACGGCGGAGACGAGTCGTGCTGGCAGGAGACAGTCCGAAGCATCCTCCGTTCAGTCGATACAGCAGCCGTAGCCGACACTGGTTCTCCAAGCGAACTGCTCCGTATTCTCCACGA
>JAAELU010000134.1 GCA_024226255.1 bacterium
ATCTGGTTCTAGAGGAGGAACAGGTATGGAATGGTTTGAGAGCGGATGGGGCTTGAGTCTCATCGTCTTCTTGCCTCTGATCGGGGCGGCCGTGCTGCTCGCCATTCCCAAGGCGGAAGAGGCCCTGCAGAAGCAAGTGGCCTTGGTGTTCGCGCTCGCCTCCTTTGTCCTCTCGCTCGTTCTGTTGGCCGTATTCGATTTTGGCAATTCAGCAATTCAGCTCGGGACCAAGGTCGACTGGATCCCGGCGATCAACTCCAGCTACCACATCGGTATCGACGGCATCTCCCTGCCTCTGGTCGTGCTGTCCACCTTCATCACGGTGCTGGCCATGATCTACAGCTGGGAGCACTGGCCGGAGCCACACAACCCGAAGGCCTTCCTCATCCTCATGCTGATCCTGGCAACGGGCATGACGGGCACTTTCGTGGCGCTCGACCTCATTCTGTTCTTCGTCTTCTTCGAGATCGTGCTGCTGCCGATGTACTTCATGATCGGCATCTGGGGTGATCGTGCCGAGGTCACCATTCCGGTGTTCAATATCACGACGCAGATGCGGCTCTACGCCTCAATCAAGTTCTTCCTGTTCACCTTGTTTGGCTCGGCCTTCATGCTGCTTGGGTTCCTGACGCTCTACTTCAAGAGCGGCCTGCAGACATTCGACATGCTCGAGCTCGGCGGTGGGACCGCTGAGGCGGCGCTCGGTGGTCTGGCGGTTTGGGTGTTTGCCGCACTCTTCCTGGGATTTGCGGTGAAGGTGCCCATGTTCCCGCTGCACACTTGGCTTCCAGACGCCCACACCGCGGCGCCGACCGTTGGTTCGGTGCTTCTGGCCGCGATTCTGCTGAAGCTGGGTACGTACGCTTTTGTGCGGATCGCAATTCCGATCATGCCCGAGCAGTCGATGAATTGGGCTCCGGTTATCGGGATCCTCGCCGTCATTGGAATCATCTACGCCTCGTTGGCCTGTTTGGCGCAGACCGACATGAAGCGGCTCATCGCTTTCTCGTCGGTCGGCCACATGGGATTCGTCATGCTGGGTATTGCCACCATGACCCCAATCGGCATCAATGCCGCCATCATCGGCATGGTCGCCCACGGCATCATTACCGGCCTGCTGTTCTTCTTGGCCGGCTCGATGTCGCATCGCTACCACACCAGGGAAATGGCTCGATTGGGAGGCAACCAGAAGCTGATGCCGATCATGGGCGCCATCTTGGGCTTCACCGCAATGGCATCGCTCGGCCTACCCGGATTGGCCGGATTCTGGGGCGAGTTCATGGCGCTGCTGTCGGCTTTCAGTCCGGCTGAGGGACTCAGCACGACGCTCTTCCGCACCCTCATGGTGATCGGGGCCATCGGTACGGTGCTCACCGCCGGCTACATGCTGTGGATGCTGCAGAAGGTCAACTTCGGTGAGCCGAAGGACGAATGGGCCGGACACGAGTTCCACGACGTAGACAGGTGGGAGATGGCCGCCTGGGTGCCGCTGATCGTCACGACAATCGCCATCGGCATCTTCCCGCGGCTTGTCTTCGGTGCCACCAATGACTCTGTCGTGCAGCTAGTCACGAAGGCGTTCGGAAACTAGATGATCCTGTCGAACCGCCGCACGAGTGAAAGGGGAACGCAGTGATTGATTATCACGCCATGGCCCCCGAGTTCATCCTCGCCATCACGGTGATGGCGGTGTTGGTGGTGGACCTGCTGCCGGTGCGGAAGTTCTGGACGGCTGTTGTTGCCATGCTCGGTTTGTTCGCCACTTTTGTGCCCATCCTGACGCTTGGTCTTTGCGAAAGCCTGGAGTTCTGCGAATACACCGGCGTACGTGAGATGTTCGGTGGTTCCTATGCCATCGATACTTTCTCGTTGGTGCTCAAGGGCCTCTTCATCGGATCGGCGTTTGTGGCCCTGCTGCTGTCGGTTGGCTACATCGAGAGTGGCCGCTTCTGGCAGGGAGAGTTCTACTTCTTGATGCTGGCGTCCGTTCTGGGTGCCGTTGTGATGGCTTCGAGCCGCGATCTGGTGACGATGTTTGTCGGCCTCGAGCTGGTAACCGGACCAACGTTCCTCATGGCGGGTTGGCGCAAGGGCGACCCCCGTTCCAACGAGGCGGCGCTCAAGTACTTCATCATCGGGGTGCTCTCGGCGGCAGTACTGCTGTTCGGGATGTCGCTCGTATACGGCGTGACCGGCGAACTGACGTTCACCGGCATCCGCGCCGAGTCGATCGGCATCCTCGACAGTGACTTCAGCGGCCTGTTCATCGTGGGTGTTCTCTTCACCTTGTTGGGATTCGCCTTCAAGGTCGCCGCCGTACCGTTCCACTTCTGGACTCCTGACACCTACGAAGGGGCCCCAACTCCGGTGACGGCGTACCTCTCGGTGGTCTCGAAGACCGCCGGCTTCGTGGGGCTGCTGTCGATCTGCTACCTCGCTTTTGCCGAGGTGGCAACCCTATGGGGAGCCGGGCTGTGGATTCTGGCTGCATTGTCGATGACTGTTGGCAACCTGATCGCGCTCCGCCAGCAGAACGTGGTCCGTCTGCTCGGCTACTCGTCGATCGCCCAGGGCGGCTTCATTCTCGTGCCGTTCGGCGCAGCGATCGCAGCCAATGCAACTGGTGTCGATCTCGAAGAGGCGTTCTTCGCGACCGTGACGTACCTTCTCATCTACGCCTTCATGAACCTGGGTGCATTCGCCACGGTCATCGCCGTGGGTAACCGGCTACGCAGCGCTGAGATCACTGATTGGGCCGGCCTGTTCAGCTATGCCCCGGGACTCGCCGCTCTCATCGCGGTCTTCTTCTTTTCGTTGGCCGGAATTCCGCCACTGGCCGGATGGTTCGCCAAGTTTGTGATGTTCCGCTCAGTCTTGGCGGTGGGCAATACCTGGGCAACGGCCCTGGCCGTCGTTGCGGTGGTCAACTCGGTGATCGCCTTGTACTACTACTCGAAGGTGGTCATCTCGGTGTTCATGCACAAGGTGCCCGACGGTGTGCCGGTCGCAGAGCTCAAGGAGCACAAGACGGCTCCGGCCCTCCAGTTCGCGCTGATCCTCACTGCCATCGGCGTCATCGTTCTCGGCATCTTCCCAAATCTCATTGCCGAGATCGGCGAGGCGACGAAGACCTTCGCGAGCGGGTTCTAGCGCCGGCGTGAGGGCTGCAGTGCTGCGTTCTGAGTGAGACGGACGGGAGGTTCGGCAACCGATGTCCCTGCTTGCCCGGATTCGCGACCAGATCACCCAATCCGGACCCATGCCGTTCGAGCGTTTCATGGCGCTGGCCCTGTACGACCCCGACGACGGATTCTTCGGGTCCGGACCGCTGCGGTCGACTAAGTCCGGCGACTTTCTTACAAGTCCTGAGGTGAGTCCCTGGTTCGGGAGAACCCTTGCCGGTTGTGTGGAACCCTGGTTGCGCCGCGATGGTGAGTCCACTCTTGTCGAGGTCGGGGCTGGATCCGGCACGCTGTTGTCTCCTCTAGTGGAAGCCCTCGGTTCGACGTTGGGTCGGACAATTGCCGTCGACGCGTCGCCTGCGGCTCAGGCCGCTCTCGCCGACGCCGGCTTCGAGACGCTGAGTGACATGAATGCAGTGACAGGACCGATCCGGGGTGCCGTCGTCGCCAACGAGTTGCTCGACAACCTGCCGATGCGACTTGGAGTACGTGCGGGATCGGGCTGGGAGGAACGCTGGGTCGGTTCCGATGGCGACTCGCTGAACCTGGTGGCTGCGCCGGCTCGTGCCGCTACGATCGAATGGCTCGAGGCATACGCCGGGCCGGTCCCAGACGGGGGAGTGGTGGAGGTACAGCTTGATGCCGCTCAGTGGTTGCGGGATGCGATTGACCTATTGGAGGGCGGCCTCGTGGTCGTCATCGACTACGGAGCAACTGCCGAGGAGCTTGAGCCCCGGCGCGCTATTGGAACCCTACGAACGTATCGAGCGCACCACCTCGGACCAGACCCACTGCTCGAACCCGGAGCCACCGACATCACCGCGGATGTGAATTTCACAGCCCTGCTCGGTGTAGCCCACGATGCCGGCACCACAGCAGAACTTCACCGCCAGGACGATTTCCTCGCGGGTCTTGGTCTACGGGACACGCTCGCTGAGCTTCGCAGGCAAGAACTCGAGCTGGCCAGAGGCGATGACGCCATGGCTCGGCTCAAGGTCCGCAGCGAACTCAAGGACGCCGAAACATTGCTTCACCCCCGCGGCCTCGGCGATTTCAGGGTCTTGGTAGTCGAGGTGTGACCTCGTTACGTAGCGTCGTGTGCCGGGGTGCAAGATGGGGGAAGTCACAAACCCCAACCTGTGCAACCCTCGTCTTGAGGTGCAGCTACTGATGGCGGCCGTGATGACAAGCCAGGCGCGGCTGTGCCGCTCGGCGTGGTTTGAGCATCCGAGCGTTGTCGCACATGGCGGGTGATCTGAGTGGCCAGGGACCGGAGGCGAGCCGATCGGTGCCTTCGAGTAGGGGATGGATTGGGAGTGTTCCCTGATGTACTTAGCCGGGATCTCCGGGCGCCGAGACGTTCTGGGTGGCATCGGTCGCGGGGACGGGAGCGCAGACGCTCGATTGGACCATCGAATCTGGGGACTGGACGACGGTCATCATGAACGCCGACGCATCCGTCGGGGTCACGACGGAGATGTCGCTCGGGGCCGCACCTTCCTCGGACCTCCAGGCAACCGCCGGGACCGCACTGGCGATCGGGGCCGGTGCGCTGATCTCGGCGCGTTGCTGCTGTACTTGGGTGTCAGTGGTCGGGATCGATGACTGTGACTCAATCGTCACAGCTCTACAGCCGGCTGCAGCCTTGACTCCTACGCCTCGCCCGGGTCGCCGGCGATCGGATCGCTGGGGTTCTCGCAGTAGGACAGAGCGTCTGGTGAGGTGCCGTGGTAGTGGTATAGCTCGCCGTCGTGCTCCAGGATGACTCTCACGCCGGGTACCAGGGCCTGCGTGTAGGACATGCCGGGTTCAGGGCACCCGATGCTGCCGTCACGCCAGGTGACGTTTTCAACCACGTTCACAGTGATCTTGGCGACTTCTACGTTGAGCCGCTCCGCCAGGTCGGTTGCTGCCACCGCAGATGGAAGCCCGGGAAGAAGCTCAGGGGTGTCTCGCTTGGGACCGGGGACGGTGCTGTCGACCGGTGCCGGCTCGGGATCGTCGCCCGGAGGCAAAGTTGTGCTCACGTTTCCTCCCGGAGCCGCGGTCGTGGGATCAACGCTGTCTGCGGAATCCCCACAGGCGGTTGCCAGTAGCGCAATGGCCACCAAGCCAAATAGCAGTCTCTTCAATTCTCACTCCTCAGTGGTCAATGGTACGACGCCCACCCTCGCAACCAGGTTCCCAAGCCCAGGCGACGACACGGGGCGCGCTGCGGGGCGGAGAGCTATGAGACCTATAGAAGCTTCCTCGACAGCATCTCAGCGGCTCCCTCCGCGTCGGTCAGCCACCGGCTCTGGAAGGCGTCGACCATCGTCCAACCAGCACGGCGCAGTGCAAGGTGCTGCTCGATGTGGGCATCTGGTCCGTCTGAATGAATACTGCATTCAACACCAAAGGCTTGACCTTCATCGCCCACCGCCAGGTCGACAGACCAGCCCGCCACCGGATAGTTGGCCACGAGCGGCACGCCGAATCCGCTCAATTCCGAATGGATCTCGGCCGTCCAACCGGATGGCGGCATCGCGGTCTCTGATGCCGTTGGAGCGTGGTCGGCATAGCGTAGGTATTGCCGCAGCAGTCCCTCTGGGAGATCGGCCTGACGAATCGACGTGACAACGATCATTTCACGCTTGGCCCTCGTGACGAGCACGTTGAAGAGGTTCGGATTCTGCAGGAAGCGCAATGAACCTGAGGCGTCCTCGGGGCTGATCGCCAATGAGGCGATGATTACCTCTCGTTCGCTGCCCTGGAAGGCGTGGACCGTACCGACTCGGAGCCCCATCCGGTCTATGTCCTCTGGTCCGTATGTACTGAGCAACTCCTCCTCTATCGCATCCGCTTGCGCTCTAAAGGGGCTGATGACACCGATGGATGTGGTGCCCGTCTGTCGCAGAACCTCGACCTGGGCGAGGGCAGCGTCAATTTCAATCCGGTTGACGCCGTTGCTGTCACGTTGTCCGTCGACGGCGTGGGTACGGATGGCGTCGCGGGTTTCCGTGCCGGGGTGCTGGGTCATCAATTTGAGCCTGTCTCCGTAGAAGGCCCTATCGGAGAAGCCGATGATGTGAGGAACCGAGCGGAAATGCTCATCGAGCCAGGTGATGGGTGCGGCCGCGGCGGCAGCATCGAACAGGCTGTTGCGGCGAACGTCGAGTATGCGGGCTTGATCCACCTGCAATCCGGCACTGTCGGCTGCCGATTCCATGGCATCGTCCGACACAAACGACACATGGCGCAGTTGGCGAGGGTCGCCGACGACGATTGCACGTTTGGCGCGGGCCAAGCCGGGGGCAGCTCGCATTTGATCGACTTGTGATGCTTCGTCAAAGATCACCACATCAAACATCCCCGCGGTGACCGGCAGCGTGTTGTCGATATCCAGGAGAGTCCCTATCCAAAGCGGAAGCACGTCGAGGAAGTCGTTGCCGGACAGCTCCTTGAGGATCTGGCGTCTCTTGGTGCGTCCGGCGCGCAAGGCTGAGGCCAGAGTCGCCACGGCGGTAGTTGAGCGACGACGGCTGTTGGATCGGGATCGCCGGGTGGCCTCGATTTCCTCGCCCACGGCCTGGCGCCACTCCGCCTCGGCCTGTTCGAGTTCATCCCATGCGACTGAGAGTGTCAGCCCGCCGCCGACAAGGCCTCGTCGAACCGCAGCCTCCGCGGCGGCAGCCTCCATCGCTGCCTTCAGGTCGTCGAGGGTACTGGCAGGGTCGGCTTCGAGCATTCGGCGGAGGCGCACTCTGGCTCGTTTGGCTACCAGTGGTCCGATAATTGGGAGGGTGGATCCGGATCGTGCCAGTAGGTGATTGCCTTCGACCAGATCGAAGTCCTCTGCAAGCAAGCCTGGCGCCTCAGCAGCGATGAGCATGTCGAGTTGATGCCGACGGAGCCCATTGAGGAATGCTGCTTCCCGTTCCAGCAGCTTCTTGATGGACCTGTGCAGTCTGGTTGCCCGCAAATCGGCGGCGTTGGCCTTGGCGAGCCGATCACCGCTCTCCTCATTGGAGAATGGTTGGGCTAGCCCGTCAGAGAGTTCCGCTGCAACTGATTTCCGGTCAGCGCGATTGCCGAACCGAACGAACCGGGGGCCCGGATGGCGGTCAAGCAGCTCAGCCACTGCTCGAGCCGCGTGGTCTGACTGTGTGGCTACAAGAACACTATTGCCTCTGGAGACCTCGTCGATTGCGGCAGCCGCGACTAGGTGAGTCTTGCCAGTTCCCGGAGGGCCGGAGACCACCGTGATCGGCTCACTCTGGGAGCGCTTGATTGCCTCTCGCTGGGCCGTGTTGAGCGGAAGCGGCGTACGGATTGGTGATGGCTTTTCCGGTGGCTGGGCTGAGTCTGCTCCGTACATCGCGTCAAACGCTGTGTCGGCGAGATTCTGTGACATCCATCCGAGTAGCGTCGCCGCCATATTGGGCGCCGCGACATCGCGAGCGGCATAGAGCGCGGTACCGGCCACGACGTGGAGGCCGTCCGCGCCACGCAGTTCAGCGGGGCTCGTATCAGAATCGGTCGGAGTGATCGGACTGAGCCCAATACGCGCAGCGGCCTCTGAAATCCACCCTTGAAGCTTGGGGTGCTGGTCCAAGTATCCAGCGCCGACAGTGCCTGTCGAACGGGCGCGCGTCCAATCCGTATCCGGGCTCTGCCACATCTCAAGAGCAGATTCGTCCTCACTCGTGAAGAAGTCTCCGGGCATCTCGAGGTCCCCAAGGTGTATCACTCGAAAACTACGACCGCTCGACTCCAAGCGAACTGGACCGGACAGCAGCGGCAGGCAGAATCGCGTCTGGTCGTCTCCGGATTGATGTGTGCCGGCAACAAAGACCCATCCGATTCGGAGTAACTGCTCTGCTGAGTGAAGAGAGTCGATGGCTGCGAGGCGCCGGATCTCTTTGCTCCCTTTGATCTTCGGAATTGCGTCCAGGTCTGCCGAGCCGTCGGGCGGGTAGACCACGTCGGGGCGCCACCCGAGGTAGGCAAAGTCACTGACTCTTTGCACGACATCGGTAGTGATCTTGGAGCCGGTCGGCGCGAGATCGGCAAGGTATCGGAGGATCTTCTGGCTGTGGCTGGTCATCGAGTTGGCGCCAGCGTAGATCGGTGGGGAGCTGTCACGGTGCCACCTGACATCTCATTCCTCGCGTTTGCCTGCCAACGCAGAAGGGGCGCCCCTTGCGGGGCGCCCCTTCCGGTTCGTTCGGTTAGCCGTTAGGCACCAAGCAGGTGCTGGATGGAAGCCACCCAGGCTTGCTTGCTGCTCTTGACCGACTTCCTCCACATGCGCTTGGATTCACGCTTGTCAGCCTTGGCCATCTTGAAGGCGGCACGGTCCAGGTCGGCCTGGTCCGCTCCGGCTGCAACTGCTGCGTCGTGCGCCATATGAGCAATGTGCCCAGAGATGCCGACAAGGTCCCTCTTGATGCCGTTCTTGGCGACATAGATAGAAGTTCCCTTGCTCATCTTCTGCAACTCACGAACCGCCCTGCGGAGATCCGTGAAGACGGCGCGCCCATTGGTGGCGTCGAGCGTCGTGTCGTTGACCCAACGGTCAGCCGTCATCGCACTCACGAGGAATCCGTGAGCGGCAGTGACGTGCTCGAGGTCAACAGCGGACAGGTCGGCTGGTGGGTTGTTCACCCAGTCGCTGAGCTGTGCCACTGATGCGCCAAGCGCCGCTGCTGGGGCGTCGACGAGGTCGACATCAACAGACGTGGTCGTCGGCTGGCTACCCGGGTTGTCGGTATCAGACACAACCTCGTTCGTGACCGTTGACGGTGATGAGAAATCATCAACCGTTACGTCGTACGAGATCACGACTGCGTCCAGGCTCGGGCCGGTCCAGTCGAAGCAGACGACTGATCCGTCGGCTGCCGCACCCGAATCAACCGTGGCTGCACCGGATCCGTCGGCGTTCTCGACGCCAATGGTTCCGGGGACGCTGGCCGCGACGTTGTCATAGGCGTAGACAATCTCGTAAGCACCTGGGGCGTTGTCCACGGCCCGAGTGACGAAGATTTCCATGTCCATGATCAGTTCGCTACCACCGAACAGCTGCACGCCGTCGAACTCAATGACAACAAGGCCGCCTGGGGCGCCCGAGGTTGCCAGCGAAACGCCGGTGTTGGTCGCTGCGTCGTAGAAGATCTCGAAGTCCTGCCAGAAGCTGGCTGCAACGTTGTTCGGTGCAGTCGGATCAGGCAAGGTCTGCGGGACCCACGGTGCCCCGGCGTAATGGGTGGCAGCATCGAAGATGGCGAAGCCATCGTCGGTGAAGCCTACGCCGGCGAAGCTGTCGCCGTAGAACGCAACGGGGTCGCCACTGGCGAACGCTGTGAACGCCACCGTGTCTCCCACAACGCCTGGGTCGGCGAGTATCCCGAAGTCCTCGAGATTGACGTAACCGCCTCCGAATGGAGTGTCGCAACTGGCGTCAGCCGCATTGGTGGTCGCTACATAGGACCCCTCTGCGAGTGCCGGTGATGGCATCGTGCCTGCCCAGCTGAGCACACCGTCAGTAACGGTGGCGCCGCTGGTGGCAGATCCATCAACGTACGTCATTCCTTCCGGAATCGTGTCTGTGATGGTGTAGGCGAGATCCTCGTGCGTCACGTTGGGCTCGACCGTGATCTCGTATGTAACGGTGTCACCGGCCATTGCCATGTCTGTCGACGCTGTCTTGGTGACATCGTCGGGGTGACGTTCGATTACGACTGCGACAGTGCCCAGGTTGCCGGCGTTGCCAGCATCTGTGCCCAGTGAGAACGAACCGTAGAGACGGTCCCCACTCTCCATCGCAGGCTCATCCCAGAAGACCCGGACCGAGAACGGATCAAGCTGACCAACGGCGCCTGGGCCGTCGATCCACATGTTGCCCTCGTCGGTGCCGTCGAGAACCGCAGTCGACAGCGTGAATGCGTCAACCGCATCTGGCGCTGACGGCGACCAGTTCTGGATCAGTACCCACCATTGACCGGCGGGCGGGTTCTGGAACTCGCAGGACTCGAGCGCAGTGCCGGAGGCACTGACACAGCCGAGCTCGTTCGGTGTCGGGATGCCATCGTTGTTCAGGTCGTAGCCCAGGAACATGTCCAGGTCCGGCGACTCAGAAGCGAGCACCTCGGAGATGATGTTCGTGGCCCCTGCGGGGACGTCCACCAGCTTGAGGTACGTGCCATCGGTTACGTCGTCGAAGACGTCACCATTGTTCGAGTCACCAGGAATCGCGGCATTGTCCTGCTCGCCGATCGTGAGCCCATCAACCTCGACCGTGAGGTCGGTGATTTCGAGGGCTGTCAGATCGTCGACCTGCCAGGAACCAGCATCGCGGCGAGTCCAGATGTGGACGCCAGCCGGGATGTCGCCGGTCGTGGCTTGCACCGCGATAGGCATGGTTGCTGCAGGAACGCCGTCGCCGGCGCTGCCTCCAGCCGCCTCGAGAACGAGGTAGCCGAATACATGTCCGCCAGCCGCAACGTCTGTGACGTCAGCCGTGATTGTGATCTCCTGCGTCTCGCCTTCGACGAGTGAGAAGTTCTCGGGTGACACGGCGACAACCAGTCCGTCATGGCCGATGCCTGAGGCAGTCCATGCAGCGGTTGTTGTTGCCGTGACAGTCCTGGTCCATGAACAGCTGAGCACGCATGCCGAGTTGGCCATGCTTGCCAGGTTGATGGCGCCAACGTCGCCCCCGGTTGCGGGATTGGCGTCGACGTAGTTGTCAATGGTCTCGCTCATCACGAGGCCGGAGTTGGCTGCTGCATGCAGGTCGATGCGGCCGTTGCCACGATCGAACGGCGTGCCCGGCGTAACGCCATCCTCGATGAGGACGGTTTGGCTGGCAGTCAGCATCATCGCCGACTGCACCTCTGCCGGTGTCCACGTCGGGTTCAAGGCCATCAACAGTGCCGCAGAACCGGCAATGTGTGGGCTCGCCATCGACGTACCGCTGAGGAAGTCCCAGATGATGTCGCCGCCGGTGCCGTGTGCAGCAATGATGTCAACGCCTGGTGCCGAGATGCTCGGAATCACCATGTCGACGCCACTGTTCGGTCCGCGCGAGCTGAAGCCGGCAAGAATGTCGGCGTTGGCGTCGCTGATGGACTCGACAGCTCCACCGATAGTTCCCATGTGGTCGCTACCAGCCGCCAGCCAGTCCTTGAGCAGTTGCCCGTCGGATTGGCTGATGTGGACCGCCGGAAGATCGTGAGGGTCGCCCACGAGCCCGGCGCCGTTGTCGGCGAGAATCATCCCGGCGGCTCCGGCGGCTAGGGCGTTGGTGCCCTTCTCGACACGACCGAATGTCCCGCGGTCACAGACCACGATCTCGTTCGTGAAGGTACCGGCAGGCCAGGGTGAGACTTCGTCACCGAGTGAGCCGACACCGCAGAGCTCTGGGGCGGCAGTCAGCGCTGACGGGTAGTCACCCGCGTAGACGATCGGAGCAGGTCCATAGCCACCTGCAAATCCGACACCCTCGATGTCAGCGAGGGCTGAGTCGCCACCGGTGAAATCCTGAGCGCTGTTGGTGAACTTGCGGGTATGGGTCGTCGCCGCGACGTGGGTCATCCACGGAGCGTTCGGCGAACCGGATGTCGCTGCCTCGGGACCCTCGTTACCTGCTGAGTGAGCGACAAATATGCCTGCCTCACGTGCAGCCAGGAAGCCGAGCTGAGAGTCCTGGGACCACGGATCGGTCGGCGTATCGCTGCCGATCGAGTAGTTGATTACATCAACGCCGTCCGCGATTGCCTGATCGATTCCGCCGATGATCGCTGCACCTGAGCAACCGCTCGGGGTACAAACGTCATAGGCGATGATGTTGGCATGGGGAGCGACGCCCGAGAGGCCCTTGTCGATGGTCTTCGTGGGTGCAACCACGGTTGCGTCAACAACGTTGCCGGCAGAGGTGCTCGCAGTGTGCGAACCGTGGCCGTCATCGTCTGTTGGCCCAGCAAGGACCGTCATGTTCCAGGCACCGATCAACTTGTCATTGCAGACAAATCCGGGCTGGTAGTCCGCTTCGGCCGGGTTACAGACGCCCACGTAGTTTCCAGCGCCAAACGGGTTGGTGTGGTCGTAGCCGTCTCCGCCGACGTCAGCGAAGCTCGGGTTCTCAGGGTTGATACCGGTGTCGAGGATGCCTACGACAATGCCTTCACCCCTGGTGCCAACGCCTGTGGCGCTGCCATCCCAGATGCTCGGTGCACCGATCCAGCCGGGGCCGGCGTCGGTGTCGATGTGGTGCATCGTGTCCGCCTGCACTGAGCTGACCCCCGGCATCTTCAGTACACGAGCAGCCTCTGCGGGCGACAGGTGCACGGCGATGCCGTTGAATGCGTTGAAGTACTGATACTCAACGCTCACAGTGCGTCCCAGATCACGGTTCAACCGATCAATGAGCTTGTTGTGCTGTCCCTCGAGATGTGACCGGTAGGCGGTTGCCGCCGCGGCCGTCACGTCGAGTTGAGCTTCTCCACGCGTGCTTGTTGCACGCAGATTGCCGATGCCACCCTCATAGAGAGCGACAGCGGGATCGTCGAGGCTGACAACAAAAGTGCCAGCTGAGAGACCCTTGAACGGGTTCTCGCTGGCAACTACTGCGTCAGCCGCTTGGAGGTCTGTCGGGTCAAGTGGCGCTGCTCCTGCCGGAGTCAGCGCAAAGACCGAAAAGACCATTGAGATTGCGGCTAATACCGCGAGACTCCGTCTAGACACGGATAGATCCCTCCCCATAGCGGACCGATAATTTCCTTCCGAAGTGATGCGACAGCTAATCCGCGCGTCTCATCACTCCTCCACCGAGAGGACACTAGTCGACTCTTCGCGAACACAGCAAGTGGCAATTCGGTGACGGGGCGTGGTCGAATTGACGTCTCGTAGTCACTCTGAGCAGCCTCCGAAGTAGACGGCGAACACTTGTACAATTCGGGTATGCAGAACAATGTGAAGACCGTTGGATTGATGGCCTTGCTTGGCGGCCTTTTGGTAGCGCTGGGCTGGAGTTTGGGAAGCCAGAATGGTGCGCTGATCGCGCTCGCAGTTGCCGCCGTGATGAACGGCGCAATGTACTTCTTCTCGGACAAGATCGCCCTGAAGTCAGCAGGGGCCGTTCCCATCGATGAGCTCGAACTGCCGAATGTCTATTCGATCGTCCGGTCTCTCGCTCAGCGCGAGAACATGCCGATGCCGGCTGTGTATGTGATCAACAAGCCACAGCCGAACGCCTTCGCCACCGGTCGCAATCCCAAGCACGCCGCGGTTGCCGTCACTCGTGGGATCCTCCAGATCATGGACCACAATGAGCTCGAGGGCGTTCTCGCTCATGAACTGGCCCACGTCAGAAATCGCGACATTCTCATCGCGTCCGTCGCTGCGACGATTGGTGCAGCTCTTTCATTCCTCGCAAGGTTCGCCTTTTGGACTGGCGCCGGCCGACGCAACAACGACAACCCAATAGGCGCCATCGTCGGGCTTGTCGCGGTGATTATTGCTCCGCTTGGGGCAATGCTTGTGCAGATGGCGATCAGTCGCAGCCGCGAATTTCAGGCTGACGCCAGCGGGGCAGAGAGCACGGGGTCTCCGCTTGCGCTGGCGCGTGCGCTGGCAAAGCTTGATGCGGGCACTGCCCGCATCCCTATGGATGTGAACCCTGCTGTGTCGCAGCTCTTCATCGCGGATCCGCTCAAAGCACTGGGCGGACGACGCGATCGCCAATCGGCCCTCGCTCGCAAGTTCAGCACCCATCCGCCGACAGCAGAGCGCATTGACAGGCTGGAAAATATGGCGATGGGCGTCCGCTAAAGGCCGAAGTCAGACGTCAGAAGCCATAAACCAGAAATCCGGAGTTAGATCAGACTTCGGAAGTCAGGTGTTTGCCGGCGTGCGGGAACGATGGCTTTGTGCTTGTGCCGCCCGACTAACCTATCGCCGCTTGATCCAGATCCGACTCTGACGTCTGATTCTGCGGTCATCAAGAGCCGGGATGCCCGAGCGGCCAAAGGGAGCAGACTGTAAATCTGCCGGCAATGCCTTCGGAGGTTC
>JAAELU010000135.1 GCA_024226255.1 bacterium
GGCTTGCTCGTAGTTCTTGAGCGCGGCTTCGAAATCTCCGGCTTTCTCCTGCGCTTCGCCCAGGCTGTCGTAGACGTTGGCCGAGTGGGGGAAGGCGGTGACGTTGCGCTCGAAGATCTCGATTGCCTTGGCGAGCTCGTTCTGCCCCAGGGCGCGGTAGCCGAGCGCGTTGACTGTGCGCTCGGGGACTTCGATCTCGAAGCCGTACTCGTCGGAGAGCCGCCGGTAATGTTGTTCGAAGGCTTCGACGCCCTGCTCGAACATGGAGCCCGGGGCCCGCCAGCGCGGAAAGATCATGCGCAGGGCGAGGTAGGTGCTGCGCACCGGCGTCGAGCCGTGGTCGTCGCCCTCCATCTGCCGGAAGTTCCACACCAGGCCGGGGGGCGCGTGGTGGCGCAGCAGCTCGGAGAAGCGCTGGTTGTTGGCGTGGAAGCTGCCGCCCTCGCTGGCGACGCTGACGAAGAGGTACTTCTCGAGATCGGGGTGGTCGCGGAAGAAGCTCTCGGCCGTCTTCACCGGCTCGCCGTCGCGCCACTGCATGCTCGGGCTGATCGCGATGTAGGCGTCGAAGGACTCGGGCGCGGCGGTCAGGGCATGGACGGCGAACAGGCCGCCCAAGGAGTGGCCGACCAGGATCTTGAACGGCGCCGTGCGATAGGTGCTCTCGACGTGCGGGATCAATTCTTCGGAAAAGAAGCGCAGGAAGTCGTCGGCGCCGCCGGCGGTCGGCAGGCGGACCTCCCCGGTTTCCTCCTCAGGCAGGTCCGGGCCCGGGGTCAGGTCGCGGTTGCGGTCGGTGTTGGGCAGGGCGACGACGATCATCGCCGGGACGTGGCCGGTGCGGGCGAGGCTGTGGATGGTGCCGACGGTGTGGTGGAAGTTGTCGCTGCCGTCGAGCAGGTAGAGCACCGGGTAGGAGGCCTGGGACCCGGCGTAGCCGTCGGGCAGGTGGATCATCAGGATCCGCTCTTCGCCCAGCACCTGCGAGGTGAGGGTCGTCGTCTCGCCGATCACGATCGGCTCGCCGCTGCTGGTCACGGCGGCGGCGAGCAGCAGAGGCAGGAAGCACCAGCGTAAGCTGTTCAAGGGTCGTCTCCTTTTCGTGGTTGGGGGCTCAGGTCTGACACCGGCGTTTACGGGATCGGTGGTACCGGGTTGCCCGCAGAGATGAGATCATCGTCTCATTCTGGAGCTCCAGGCGCAGATCGAACCAGGGCTCGGGCGTCGCCGCCAACACCACCTGAGCGCTCACCTGCTCCTTCGTGGCCGGGCCGGCAGCATAGCTGAGCGTCAGCGTATAGTCGTCCTGCGACCACCTGTAGCTGAATCCGTCCCCAACGCTGAAATGACAGCCGCCGACAAAGTCGGTCGACCCGGTTGCCGGGTCGGTGAAGTCCGCGACCCACAGACATTGACCACGGGAGCCCAGGGAAACCTTTTGGCCGGTTGACTTGTCGGTGATGAAGTCGAGCGATCCATTGGACTTACGGATGCCGAGCTCATAGAAAGACTCGTTGCTCAGCAGGATGAGGTCGGGATCGGTCTCGTCGAAGTCGATCCCTTGGCCATGGACCGGGGCCACCCAACACAGGACCGTGAGGGCGAGAGCTATCCGAAGCATGAACGTCTCCTTTCAGCTATGTCGCACCTGCTAGCGCGGAGCGCGACATGAGGTAGGCTGGCAGCCCGTGGCAACAGTCGAGCCGCGCTGTGAGCGGATCTTCTCCGCCATCTCTGCGCTGCTTCGCGAAATACCACCGCATGCCTGTGGTTTTGCGCCGCCGCCCCGGAGGGGCGCAGAGCTAACGCGGCCTGACGAAGACCCTCTCGCTTTCGTATGCAGCTGACTTTCACCACGGCTGCTGGGGTGAGGCGCGGACCCCAGGTTGTCGGATGCGAAATCCCCGATCCTCGCAGGGGCAAGAATCAGAGTAATATACCAAGAGCAAACGACCAGGGTTGCCACCCCATGGGGTAGTCAAAGCGACGTACTCGGTTCATAATTGACGGCGGATTCGTGCGGCTCGATGGCGAGTTTTTTGGCGCACCCGTTTTCTGGCTGTTAGCATGCGGGATAGTTCCTTTTTTATGGCAGGTTTGTCTAGTCTCTTGGAAGAGTGTGCTTCTTCGAGCCAGTCAAGAGCGAGGTCAACCCAATAATCGGAGCGAGTTGCGAGGCCGGCCAGAATCATCTCGCTGAGCGGAAACTCGGGTCTGGGAATGGCTGGTGGATCGAGCTGTTCCATCGCTTCAAGAATCCGCTTCTGAAACTCATGAAAAGAAAGTTCAAGACAGGTCAGAAAGGCGCTGCCCATTTTGTCATCCGTGAGGTAGGCTGCATCTAATTCCGTGTCTCCGCATATCACCCAGCTCTCAGATTTAGAAATACCAAGCCACCTGTTCGGGCCGACCTTCACCAATGGTCGCCATTGCACGGGCACTTCCTGGGAGGCAAAAAGCTTGTTCGTTCGCCACATTGAGCCTCGCTCCCCTCTAAAACCCTTCGTTAATTACAGCTAGGCCGGTTAGCTCCTCTAGGAGCCTCTTTACCTGCTCGCGTGAGCCTGGGATCCTGTCCCAGTTATCTCCAAAGTGGCCACTGTGTTCATTGAGTATGATTTGTCCTTCTGATCCACGGCGGAATATCCCTCCTACGGTAAACGAAGCTTGCGCATTGATGCTGTCGGCGAGATTCTCGTGGGGCGATCCTAGGGCGTCGATGATCGCCGTCCGGCGGCCGGCCGTATCGTAGGTGTAGCTCGTGGTGTTGCCTCTGGCGTCGGTGGAGGCGATGAGCTGCCCGCCGGCGTCGTAGGTGCTGGAGGTCGACATGCCGTCGGGGTAGGTTGTGGTCAGGAGTCGGCCCGCCGGGTCGTGGGTGAAGGTGGTGGTGCGGCCGGCGCGGTCGACCTGGGCGACGGTCCTTCCTTCATCGTCGTAGGTCTGGCTGTCGGTGGTGCCGTCAGGGTACGACGTAGCGATCAGGTGACCCGTCAGGTCGTAGGTCAATGAAGTCAATCGGCCGAGCTGGTCGAGACGACCGGTAGCCTTGCCGAGCAGGTCGTAGGTTGTCGAAGTGCGGCTGCCATCGGCGGCGGTGACCGTCGTCACGCGGTCGAGAGCGTCGTAAGTGAAGTTCGTGACCAGGGTCTCCTGCGAACCATCGCTGAGGGTGCGGGTGCGGGACTCGGTCAGGCGGTTGCCTGCGGCGTCGAAAGCGAACTCGGTCTCGTGGCCGAGCGCATCGATCTCACGAGTCTGGTTGCCGAAAGCATCGTATTCGTAGGCCACGACCTGGCCCAGCGGGTCGGTCGTCGTCAGCAGGTTGCCGGCGGCGTCGTAGGTGAACGAGGTCACGTTGCCGAGCGTGTCCGTGGTCTGGGTGAGGTTGCTGCGAGCATCGTAGACGGTGGCCGTCACCGCGCCGCGCGGGTCGGCCACCGTCAGCACCTGACCCCGGCTGTTGTAGGTAGCCTTCGTGAGGTTGTCGAGTGCGTCCGTCAGAGTCGCTAAATCGTTTCTTGCGGTGTAGGTATAGGTCGTCGTGCGGCCGAGGGGATCGGTCTCGCTCAGCAGATTGTCGCTGCCGTCGAAGGTGCGTGTAGTGACCTTGGCCAACTCGTCCGCCTCGCGCACGACGTTGCCGCGGGCGTCGTACTCCAACACCCGTGAATGGCCCAATCGGTTAGTCACGACCTCGCGGCGATTGTCGAGTTCGTGTCCGAGCTCGATCACCTTGCCAAAGGCATCGATATGCCGGACGAGGCGCCCCTCGGCGTCGTATTCGTTGCGGATTGGCTTGACGCCTCGCGGATCCTCGATATCGAGCAAGCGGTGGTTGTCGTAAGAGAACCGAGTCACTGCGCTCGCCCGGTCGGTGAAGCTGAAGAGATCTCCCGCGGCGTCGTAGCCGTAGGACATGGACCGATCCATGGGATCGATGATGGCAGTGATCCGGCCCTCAGCGTCCCGCTCGAAGACGATGCCCTTACCGCTCGAATGGGTGATGCCGCCAGTCGTAATCGACAGCTGGTTGCCGTTCAGGTCCTTGACCAGGGTCACGCCGTCGGTGAGGTCGAGATCAAAAATCCGACCGTCACGGGTGGTCAGCCGCACGTCTTGCGGTTCGAAGGTCTCGAGGGTGTCGACGTCGATCACCTGGTCGGATCCGTTCGCATAGAACACCTGGGTCTGGCCGAGGATCTCGAGCGTGGCGCCTGGCAGAGGACCGTCGACGAACTCGAAGCGGGCGGTCGCAAAGCAGCCGCCACCGGTCGAAGGCACGCCGTCCTGGAGCCGCAGGGCGAAACGGTAGACCTCCTGGTCGGAGAGGCGCACCAC
>JAAELU010000136.1 GCA_024226255.1 bacterium
CGTGGAACTGAGGAGCACGCCGCACAGGCAAATGAGAATCCAGAAGCCGGAAGTCAGAAGTCAGAAGTCGAAGTGGCCGAGAGTGCCGCCTCACCTTCTGAGGATTCCGTTGACTCGCCGGAGAGCGTTGACACACCGGAGAGTATTGATTCTCCCGATAGTGCAGATTCCCCGGACAAAGAAGGGGATGAGTCATGAAGACGAAGAACCCACGCGACGTAATCCTCGAGCCGGTCGTATCGGAGAAGTCCTACGACTTGATCCAGGATTACAACACCTACACGTTCATCGTGGATCCGCGAACCAACAAGACCGAGATCAAGCAGGCTGTTGCTGAGATCTTCGATGTCCGGGTTGTCTCGGTGAACACGATCAACCGCAAGGGCAAGCGCAAGCGCACCGGCTACAAGTACGGAACCCGCAAAAGTACCAAGCGAGCGCTTGTCACGCTCGCCATTGGCGACTCCATCGACATTTTCGAGGTCTGAAATGGCAGTAAAGAAGCTCAAGCCGACCTCACCGGGTCGTCGGTTTCAGACGGTCTCGGACTTCGAGACGGTCACCAAGTCGAACCCGGAGAAGAGCCTGCTGGCGCCGAAGACCAAGTCGGCAGGTCGCAATACATATGGGCGTATCACCTCGCGTCACCGTGGGGGCGGCCACAAGCAGCGTTATCGCATCATCGATTTCCGCCGCAACAAGGACGGCGTGCCGGCCAAGGTTGCTGCCGTCGAGTACGACCCCAACCGCAATGCTCGTATCGCCCTCCTGCACTATGTAGATGGCGAGAAGCGCTACATCATTGCCCCACTCAATGTGAAGCCCGGAGACATGCTCATGAGTGGTGCTGGAGCCGACATTCGGCCTGGGAACGCTATGCCGTTACGCAATGTCCCGACGGGAACTGTGGTCCACAACGTCGAGCTGCGCCCCGGCGGGGGAGCCAAGATGGGCCGAGCCGCCGGCACATCCATCCAGCTGATGTCCAAAGAGAACAACCTGGCCCTGTTGCGTCTGCCATCGGGTGAGATGCGACGGGTGCCGCTCGATTGCCGTGCCACCATTGGCCAGGTCGGAAACCCCGACGCTGAGCTGGTGAAGATCGGCAAGGCGGGCCGCAACCGCTGGAAGGGCAAGCGCCCCCAGTCACGCGGTGTTGCCATGAACCCGGTCGACCACCCACTCGGCGGTGGTGAGGGCAAGAGCTCGGGTGGTCGTCACCCGACCAGCCCGTGGGGCAAGCCCGAGGGCCGTACCCGCAAGAAGAACAAGGCCAGCGACAAGTACATCGTGCGTCGCCGTACGAAGAAGGGACGTCGCTGATGGCACGTTCATTGAGGAAGGGCCCCTTCATCGACGAGCACCTCATGGTGAAGGTCGAGAAGGCTGTGGCCAACAACGACAAGCAAGTCATCCGTACCTGGAGCCGTCGCTCGACGGTCGTTCCGGAGATGGTCGGTCTGACGATTGCGGTCCACGACGGCCGCAGGCACGTCCCGATCTACATCAGCGAGTCCATGGTCGGGCACAAGCTCGGCGAATTCGCTCCGACACGAACCTTCCGGGGCCACGCCGGCGACCGTTCTGTGAGGCGTGGATGAGGGCTCAAGCGA
>JAAELU010000137.1 GCA_024226255.1 bacterium
CTGTGGCTTTTCTTTTGCTGTGTCGGGGATGACAAGACCGCTCGGTGTGCGAGCCTCGTCCTCGTCCTCGGGCTTGACCACAATGCGGTCTCCCAGGGGATTGAGATTCATCCGACCTACCTCCTTCAAGAATTAGCAGTCGATACGTACGAGTGCTAATAGTAGCAGTCGTGAGGGGAGAGTGCTAAACCGCCAAAATGAGATCAGCAGTCTCCCAGAAGACCGCTAGGGTCCGGGACATGAGTCCCAAAACCCCTCGCATTTCTGTGCTATTTCTTGCACTCACTCTGGTTGCCGCCGCATGTGGCGGTGGCGAAACCACTAGTACAACCACCGCCCCCGATGATTCTTCCGGGAATCCAACAACCACCGCAAGCGGTGACGGCAACGGAAGCACCACGACAGGCGGAGACGGCGAAACCACCACCTCCAGCGGGCCGACGACGACGCTACCACCATTGCTGGGCCTCGATCTACAGCTGCTGACGGACGGCCTTCAACAGCCGACCTTCATCGTCACACCTCCCGGCGACGATCGCATGTTCATCGGCGAGCGCGGCGGTGTCATCGAAATCTTCGACCCCGCAACAGGCACTCTCAGCGACACACCGTTCATGAGCATCCCAGACCGGGTCAAGTCAAACGGCATAGAGCAAGGTTTGCTCGGGATGGCGTTTCATCCCGATTACGTCAACAACGGCCGGTTCTTCATCTATCACACCGACCGTGACGCCCAACGCCAGTTGGCGGAGTACAAAGTACAGAGCGACAATCCCAACCGTGCCGACCTCGACAGCGGCAAGGTCCTGTTTGATCGGGCCCAGCCAGATGGCTCCACCGACATTCGCCACTACGCAGGCCAGTTGACGTTCGGTCCGGATGGTTATCTCTGGATCTCCTCGGGCGACGGCGCGGCAGGGCGTGTCACCGGCCAGTCGACTGATGACTACTTCGGCTCGATCCTGCGGATCGACGTCGACAGCGGCGACCCATTCGGGATTCCCGAAGACAACCCTTACGTCGACGGCGGCGGGGCCGAAGCCGTGTGGGCGATCGGACTGCGCAATCCGTGGCGATTCACGTTCGACGGCGACCTCATGTACATCGCCGATGTTGGCCAGGCCGACGTCGAAGAGATCAACGTTGTGGGCATCAACGAGCCAGGGACCAATTTCGGCTGGGCCACGATGGAGGGATCTGACTGCTTCATACCCAGCGATTGTGACCCTTCGGGCTTGGTACTGCCGATCTATGAATACACCCACAGCGATGGCTGCTCGATCACAGGTGGTCATGTCTACCGGGGCGATCTGATTCCCGAACTCGACGGCCATTACTTCTTCGCAGACTGGTGCGACGGTTGGGTACGTAGCCTTCTCTATGCAGATGGAGAAGTGCAGAAGGTTCGTGACTGGTCCGCCGACCTCGGCGCTGCCAAGAGCGTCAACGCCTTTGGAGTGGGAGCGGACGGCGAAATGTACCTCGTCAACCACGAGGGAAGCCTGTTCGCAATCCTGCCTGCTCGCTAGGCCGCTAGCCGAACTCCGACTCGTTCGGCTCTTCGAAACGAAGTAGGTCGGCAACCTCGGCGTGGCCGATGAGCCCAACCACCCGGCCCCGCGCCGTAGCCACGATGTGGCGGGTTGCTCCTGCTTCACGCTGTAGCGCGTCCACCAGCGGGGTCTCGATCTCGACTACGTCGGCGGGGCCAATAGGCGTCATGGCCGTTGCGACGTTGACCATCGTTCTCTGCTCCTGCTCGATCTGGTCGATCTCGAGTTGACCAAGGACTCCGACGATGCGGCCGCCGACCTCAACGACGATCGTCCTGAAGCGAGGGCCGACTTGGTAGAGATCGATGGCGTCAGCAATCGTGGACTCCCCCGGCACGGACTCAGTGATCGGCCGCATCAGCTCCCCGACCGTCCGGCCTCTTGTCGCAACCTCAAATCGATGGCGACGGGCCGAGGCGCCGGCCATCCTCGTGAGGAACCACCCGACCAGCGCTACCCATATGCCGATCGCTCCTGTCGAGCCGCGCAGAGCCAACGATACGCCGAGACCAATCAGAACTAGACCTACGTACCGCCCCGACGTGAGGGCCATCCGGGTTGCTCGATCTCGGTCGCCGGTGCGGCGCCACAGAATCGAACGCAACACCCGGCCTCCATCGAGCGGCAAGCCGGGGAGCAGGTTGAACGCAGCAAGGACCAGATTGGCGATTCCAACAAATCGGAGACTTCCAGCCATCCCGGAACTGGCAGACACCACGGTGCTCAACAACAGGAGCAGAGCACCGAGAATGCTCGATGTGATCGGGCCCACAATTGCCACGACAAATTCGGTTTGCGGCGACATCGATTCCTCGTCGAGTTCAGAGGCGCCACCGAAGATCATCAGCCGGATCTGTTTGACCTCGAGGCCGCGGCGCTGCGCAACCGCGGTGTGACTGACCTCGTGCGCAAGCACGGTTCCCAGAAAGAGAACACCACCGATAACGGCTCCGACAATCGATGCGGCTGTTGAGGCGCCGGACTCGGCCAGCTGCAGCTCGAGGTAGATCACCCATCCGAGAAGGACGCCGAGAGCCACAAGCGA
>JAAELU010000138.1 GCA_024226255.1 bacterium
CATCTCGCGACAGTCGAGCGGTGTTGTGCATGCAGGAGTTCACTGGGATCCGCCACTTCATGAATCATCAGCCGCGGCGGTCTTGGGGGACGAGGTGTGGATGCTGCAGGAGGAGCCGCTGGGTCAGGTCGAAGCCCGGCAGCTGATTCGACGGGTCATGTCGAGTCCAGATGGCCAGGTGGTGTTCGCTCGGAGTGCTCTTGACGAGCGGATACCAGAGCGTGGGATCACCGATGACGAGGTGTGCCGTGGCCTGCGGCGTGACCACATCGGGCACGACATCGCCTTCGACCGCGGCACATGGCGCTATCTGATCGAGACAGCTTCCCTGATGTCGCGGTCGCGTTCGACATCGAGACCATGGCCATCGTGACCACGACTTGGACTCGGAGGTGAAGTGCATCGAGTGCGGCCATCTGACTGACGAACATCGTGAAGCGCGTGAACTCAGACTGGGCCAAACCCACCGGAGTGGTCGCCGAGAGCAATCCTGTGCAGTTGTGTGCGCGCCGTGCGGCGCCCGCTGTCCGGCACTGGTGGCACTGGCTGACACCTTGGAGTCGCACACGCGCTGGATGGCCCGACGTGCGGGACGGCAACATGGCACAGAATTGCGGTTCATCCGCAACGCAATGGGGTGGTCACAGGACCAGCTGGGAAGGC
>JAAELU010000139.1 GCA_024226255.1 bacterium
ACCTCCGGGCCGGGTCGAACGCGAAGCCTGAGTGTCTCCTCCCCCGTCGCACGCCGCTTTGGGCGGGCGACATCTGGGGGAGGTGGCCCGGCCGCTCTGGGTCGGGACGGTGGGGGAAGCGGAGTCGCGGCTACACCGCAACACGCGCCGGCGGATGCGCCACCGCGGCGGGTTCTCTCCATGACTCACTTCGCGACAGACGCAACGTTCGTTCTTCGGACTACCTTTGCTTCCCCCCCCCCCCTCCCCAGCCCGGGTACTCCCCCCAACAGTGACCCGCCCAAAGCAGCGCGTCACGGGGGGAGAGACACCGTCAACGCCGCCGCGGATTCCCGCTCTCGGAAGTTTGGTGTGGGCCTAGGATTCTTGGATGGACGAGGGGACGAGTTTGACCACGGAGAATCCGCCGGACTCGGCGCCGCCATCGCCTCAGTCCTTCGATGAGCTGTATGCGGCGACGCGGGGCAAGCTGTATCGCGCTCTGGCGGCAATCACGGACGATCGCGATATGGCGACCGAGGCAATCGATGTCGGCTTCACGATGTGGCGACGCAAGCTCCGCAAACCTTCCCAGGTAGCACAAGAGGTTGGGGTCATGGCGCTCGCCTACAAGTGGGCGCACAAACAGCTCAGCAAGTCAGGAAGCCAGCTCAGCGGATTTCGGCTTGCCGGCGAGACGGAGGAGGCCGACCATTCGGTCCTCGAACGATTCTGGAAGCTGTCCGTGGACGAACGGGCGCTGCTCGTTCTGCGCGACGTGCTCGACTGGTCCGACGATGAAGTTGGTCACGCCCTTGGCGCCCACGGTGTCAGCATGGCTGCCAACTCATTACTTGCTCGCCTCGACAGCGAGGGAGTCGACCGTGATCGGCTGGCTGACACCATCCGCCTCCACGCGGGCACGTTCACCGAGCCACTGAGTCGGCTCGACGCCGTCAAAACCAAGGGCACAATGCAGAAGATCGGCGCTTTTGCCGGAGGAACTGCGTTGACCGCGGCAGCCATCGTTGGGGCAACCAGCATCGCCACCAACATCGGATCAGGATCTCCGGATGATCCAGGGACCGTGACCACAGTTCCTGTCGCCGGTTTGGGCACGGCTTTGTCTGCCGAAAACGCTGTCTGGCAACAGATCCCGCCGCCGGTCAGCGGCGACAACATCATGGCATTAGCCCATGACGGAACAGACTTCTATTTGATGGCGCAGGACAACCAGGGGCGCCCTGTGATGATGGCGTCGAGCAACGGAATTGACTGGGCGTCGATACCAGGGCCCCCCACCGATCAGAACATGTGGATTCAACAGCTTGTCGCCACTCCCGAGGCGCTGGTTGCGGTCGGGCAAGGGTTCGACGACGTGCGGGGACGAGAAGCCGCGTTGGTATTCGTCTCGAACGACAAAGAGACCTGGAATCGAGCAGAACTTCCCAGCGAGGAGAGCATCGAACTCGATGGGCGCGTCGTCAGGCTCCACACGTGGGTCAGCTCCATAGACGTCAATCCCTCCGGCTTCACAGTCGTCGGCAATCAGGGCGCGGAGTTCGACCCGGAAGAGCTCCTGCGAGATGTTGTTGACCCCGAACTACTGCGCCACGGTTGGGGCACCGACGAGCAGGGGCTGCAGTTCTACGACAACGAGGGTCGAGTTACCGAATCAATGTCATGGGATGAGCTAGGACTCGAACCGGAGCTGGTGCAACTCGTCAGTGGGGGCCGCTCGATCATCTGGACCAGTAGCGACGGAATCGAGTGGGAAGTCTCGGCAGCCGCTGCACCACCAGGAGCGCAAGGAATTCAAACAATCGTCGCCAACGACACAGTCGAGGCCGCGTTGGCGTACGGCAATCGTGGTGCTTCTGTGTGGGTTCGTTCAGGGGACGGCGAGTGGGCCCGTCCGGATATCGCTGCATCTCTCACGGCAATGACTTCGTGGAACGGGCAGATTCTGGTGGCCGGGCACGACACAATGACCGGCGAGTCTGGAATCTGGAGCACAACCGACGGCTCGACGTGGGAGCGCGGCGAATTCCCGGGCGGCGGAGTCCAACAGTTCTTCGCTTCCGGAGAGGGGCTCATCGCCATCGGCTGGGAGCAGCAGTTCAGGGCGCTCGGACCCGCCGAGATCCACGTCGATGATCTGACCGTACTGGCATCGAGCGACGGCCGTTATCAGGTGATCGACGCCGACGGCGACACGGTCGTCGAGGTCTACGAGGAAGACGTGGTCCGGGGCGAGAACATCACGATCAACGACCCCGACTCTGGCGAGATCGTCGTGCAGTTCGACGATCTGGCCTTCGAGCAGGCATGGGAAGCCATCTATCGTGAAGCTGAGTTCGGAGCAGACGGACCGCCTGCGGTCAACATCATGATCTCGCCGGACGGCACGAATTGGACAACGATTCCGTCCGAGGACCCCAACTTCTACCCGCAGTCACTCGCCTACGGCAATAACTCGATCCTCCTATTCGGGTGGAGCGAGGGCGACGGATTCTTCGGCATCGGCGGAGGCGGCCAGCGCCTCATTCTCATTCAGTCCGGCTGACGGATACTCGATTCCTGGCCCACAGTGAGCCTTTACGATTGCTCTATGAACTACACGATTCGAGAGGGGTGGGCGTCGGACAAGGAGCTGCTGGCTCCGTGGACGGCAAACACCTTCGCGTGGGGCGACTACGTCGTTGAGTCCTTCGATGAGTGGATGGTCCATCCCCAGTCGCAAGTGCTGATCGCGGCTGACGAGGACGACAAACCAGTCGCAGTGGCGCGCTGCGTCATGCTTTCTCTAGATGAACTGTGGCTGCAAGGAGCTCGAGTCCACCCCGATTGGCGTCGCCAAGGCATCGCCTCCGAGATGAACGAGCAGCTGCAGCGCTGGGGGGCCGACCAAGGCGCCAAGGTTGTGCTCTTGATGATCGAGGATTGGAACGAGGCGGCTCACGCTCAGGCGACCGACGTCGGTTTCCGCGAGACGTCGCGGTGGCTGCGAGCCTTCAAGACGACGCCCCACTCAGCGGGCACCTCCGCAGCAGCAGCCGTGCCTGAACCGTCACATGAACCGTTGCTGCGGGGGGCAGCGAACGAGGTAGGACCGGCCTACGCGGCCTGGTCCGGCAGCGAGCTCAACAGGGCGGGGCGCGGCATGATGTCGGTCCTGTGGCAATGGCGTCGTTTGCGCATAGAAGACCTTGAGCGCGCTGCCGCTCACGGTGCCCTGTTTGTCGGGCCTACCGGTTGGGTGGTCGGAGCCCAACGCGACCAGTACTTCGAAGTCGGCTGGCTCAACACGACGCGAGACCGCGCCGCTGCCCACTTCGCAGAAATATTCGCGGTGGCAGTCGAGGAGAAGGCGACCGCGCTCGAAATCATGATGCCGGCAGTCGATTGGCTCGAGGAGACGGCGACCACTGAGGGATTCGAACTCGAGGCTCTGGTTCTCTACGAGAAACCTCTGCAGGCCTCTGCATAGAGCTCAATCGGGTGTCGCACGTCGTAGCGGTCTCCGAGGTGGAACCGGAGCTGCATCTCGCAGCCGGGGTTCGCCGAGGCGACGATCGTCGCTTCGCTAGCCCGCACTTGGTTGGCCTTGTGCAGTCCCAGCTCATCAGAAGTCTTCGGTTGAGACAGGACGTATGCCCCGGCGGCGCCGCAGCACAGCCCCTTGTCATCAATCTCGACAGGCTCGTAGCCGGCGGCACTAACGATCTCCCGGGTCTCGCCGACCACGTTCTGGGCATGCCGTAAGTGGCATGGGTCCTGCATGGCAACCGAGATTGCCCTCGGCGGCAATCGGGGAAGACGTCCATCGGCGATCGCTTCGGCAACGACCACTGTGATGTCGCGAGCACGATCCGCCAGCTCCTCTCCACCCGAGGCCCATTCGCCGTAACCGGCAAGGTGAGCGCTGCATCCCGCTGCCGTTGCGACCACGACGTCATAGTTAGCGAAGGCCGCGACGTTCGTCGCCGCCAGGCGCTCGGTTGCTGCGGCCGCACCATCATGAGCGGCGAGGGCGCCGCAACACGATTGGCCGCTCGGAGCCGACACGTCGTATCCAGCGGCGGTGAGCAATTCCATGGCTGCCTCGTTGACCGAGCCAAACCAGGCGTCCTGGACACATCCGATGAGCAACGCAGCAGTTCCGACCCTCTCACCCGCCGCAGTCCGTGACTCGCCGGCGCGCGAGGGGCCGCCCAGCGGAAGCCGGCGCAAACCCCCGATTCTCGAAAGCAGCCGGATCGGCAACTTGTGAAGTCGAAGCCTCTGGGCGAATGCGGCCAACATCGACGCAACTCGCACCGCGGTACGCGACGGCAGAACTCGGCCAAGCAACCAGGCCCGCAGCTTGCGCCGTCGCGTAGGGAGCTGGACGGCAATCTCGGCTCGGGCGCCCTCCATGGCTCGTCCAAAGGGAACCACCGACGGGCAGACCGGCTCACAAGCGCGGCACTGCAGGCAAAGCCCCATCACTTCCTCGAAGCGTTCATCCACCTCGGCGGTGCCGGCGGCGACAGCAGCCATGGCGGCCAGACGACCGCGGGGAGACGCCGACTCGCTGCCGGTCAGACGAAACGTCGGACAGTGGGGCAGGCACAGTCCGCATGTGACACAGCCGTCGAGCTCGTCCTGGCGTGGGGCGTGATCGGTTTCCCAACCCACTACACACCTCCGGGCAGTCGACCGGGGACCATTATTCGGCGTGGATCAAAGGCCGCCTTCACTCGGCGTTGCAGATCGACTGAACCAGGCGCCTGCCCCCAACGGTCGATATCTGACTGGGGCGACGCCAGCACGACGGCCGCTCCACCCTGGCCCTCTGCCCACGTCCGCAGTTCTTCAAGCCGCTCACTCGACCACGAATCGAACTCGGCGGCGACGAGTCCGATGCCGTGCTGGGCACGAAACTCGGTGGCCCCGGCGTTGCGCAGTTGGGTGACGGCCGCAGACGTGAGCGGCGACGGCACCCGCAGCTCTATCTGAACATCACCGCCGAGCGGCATTGGCCACTGCAATCCGGGCTGGGCATGGGCGCCAACAGCAGCGGCTTGGCCGGCGACCTCCTCGGCGGTGCCGGCTAGATATGCCATGGCCCCGTCCTCGGTCTCGAGCAGCGCCATTGGACGGTAGAGCCCGTCGAAAGCATCGACGGTGACGTCGAGAGTCGCCGCGCTCTCGGGTACCGGCCACAGTTTGAGGCAGACCTGCCCGATTATGCCAAGGGACCCCAGCGAGCCGCAGGCCAGCCGCGGGATGTCATAACCGGTGACGTTCTTCACGACGCGCCCACCTGATGTGAAGACTCTGCCGTCGCCCGAAGCCATGACAGTTTCGAGAATTCGATCACGAGTGGGCCCGTATCGAAGCCTTCGATAGCCGCTGGCCCCCGATGCGATCATTCCGCCAATCGTCGATCCGTTGGCCCGCTCGGCGAGGACCGCGCTTTGCTGGCGTTCGGCGAGCATCGCCTCGACGTCGTCGACGAGCGCTCCCGCCTCGACCACGAGCGTCAGGTCATCCGGCTGCCAGTCCACGACCCGAGTCAGTTGGCTGGTGAGCACGACAACCTCGGGGACCACGCCGCCGGATGGACCCATACGAGTGCCACCTCCCCACGGCAGCACCGGTCGACCGACTTCACTGGCCCAACCCAGTACTCGAGCAACGGCATCGAGATTCGGAGGTGCCACCACGAGCGCCCCGGCGGGAGCTCCCTCGGGTGCACTCACCTGCCACTCCTCGATCGCGGCGAACGTCACGCGGCTGACTCCGGATCGAGATTGGCGACGAGGCCGAAGTCGAAACACCGCGAGCCCTCCGGGAGCACCTTGTCCGGATTGAGAATCCCAATGGGATCGAAGGCGTCACGCAGTCGAGCCTGCGCATCGAGATCCACGGCCGAGAACATCTCCCCCATCAAGTCGCGTTTCTCGAGGCCAATGCCGTGCTCGCCACTCAAGGCCCCGCCAACCTCGATCGACAGCTTCACCATCTCGTCGGCAGCCGCCCTGACCTTCTCCAACATGCCAGGCTCCTTGGCATCAAAGGCGACCAACGGGTGCAGGTTGCCGTCGCCGGCGTGGAAAACGTTCAACATGGAAATCCCGTAGCGCTCGCCGATCTCATAGATGCCGGACATCGCCTCAACAAGGCGGGTACGCGGGACCACTGTGTCATGGAGGTAGTAGTCCGGTGCGGCGTAGGCGACAGCACCGAACGCAGACTTGCGACCCAACCAGATCAAATCACGCTCCGCCGCAGTGGCGGCAATTCGGATTTCCGTTGCGCCCGCCGCCGCCCCGGCATCGGCGACCAACTGCGCCTCTGCCTCCACCGCGGCAGGATGACCGGCAACTTCGGCGATTAGGACCGCAGCGGCGTCGAGAGGAAAGCCGCAGCTCTTGAAGTTCTCGACAGCCTCGATCATCGGACGGTCCATCAGCTCGAGCGCGGCAGGCACAATGCCTCCGGCGACCACCGACGAAACCGTCTCGGCGGCGGCTTCGATAGTCGGGAAGGCCAGCAGCAGCGTGCGCACCTCGGGTGCGTTCTCGGTGAGCTTCACCAGGACCTTGGTGACCAGACCCATCGTCCCTTCCGAACCGACGACAACGCCGACCAGATCGAGACCGATCGGATCCGGAGCGGCCCCACCGAGCAGGAGCACGTCGCCACCGGCCGTCACCAACTCAACAGCCAGGATGTGCGAGACGGTGCTGCCTTCGGCAAGGCAATGGGGTCCACCGGCGTTGGTGCCGACATTGCCCCCGATCGTGCAGGCCGACTGTGATGAAGGGTCCGGCGCATAGTGCAGCCCGAGCGGAGTGGTGTGCTGGGACAGTTCCAGGTTGATGACTCCAGGACCGACCCAGGCGGTGTGCGCCGCTTCGTCAACCTCCCAGATCTGGTTGAGCCTGGTCAAGGCCACGACCAGGCCCGGCCTCGTGGGAACCGCTCCGCCTGAAAGACCGGTACCGGCGCCCCGGGCAACAATCGGCACCTCGTGGACGACGGCAATCCGGACAACAGCGGCTACTTCCTGGGTTGTCTCCGGAAACACGACGGCGGCGACAGTGCCCGGGGTGACCCCGGCATCCTTGGCGTAGATCTGGAGATCCAGCGGATGATCGAGCACCCGATCGGCACCCAGAACCAGGCGTAAGTCGGCAGCAAGCGTCATCGAGGCAGCTTACCGGGCGGCGCCATACCGGCTCCCAGCTCAGCGGCGTCTGAGTGGCGGCAACATCGCCGATATCGGCACCGGATCAGACTTGGCGGGCCGCCCAATCGCCAAGCAGGTCGAGGTAACCCGCGGCGAAGCCTCCGGTGGCGGTATCGCGGATCCGGTGATCTCCCGTAGGAAAAACCATCACAGCGGATTGGGCGACTCCCGATTCGGCGAGTGCCCGACTCGATTCCTCGGCCCCTCGCCAAGCCGGGACCAGAACGTCTCTGGCTCCATAGATGGCCAGGAACGAGCAGTGCGCATTCGCCAGCGCCTGGAGCGGATCGTAAGCCTCCCGGACGAGAAGTCGACTGAAGTGCCAATCCGCCTCGTCTTCGACCTCGGCGTATCCGTACCAGGCCTGCGACTCGACCGCGGCAACCAGCGGGGAGATTTCTGAGAACGCGGCGTTCCGCTGTGCGGCTTGATGCAGCACGTCAATGAACTCGATGGCCGATCGAATGTCGGGCTCCGAGTGGGCTGCGGCCCGCATCGAATGTTCACAACCGTAGAGGTTCTGCTCGACCACACCGATCGACGGGCCTGAGTTGGCGATCGCGAAGGCGAGGTTCAGTGGCCGGCTTGCCAGCAGCTGCGCCAACCAGCCTCCCTGACTCTGACCCCACACCCCGACCCGATCCGGGTCGATGTGCGGTTGGGCACGCAGCGCGGCAATGGCCGCTTCGGCTTGGTCGGCCCGACCTATCAGTCCATAGTTGCGCCAGTCCCCTGTTGAGGTCCCGCAGCCCGGCTTGTCAAACGAGAATGTCGCTACCGAACGCGACAGGAAAGCCGGTCGGATCTCTGGGAAGTACCCGTCGTTGTTTCGATCCGCCGGCCCCGAGCCCTGCATCATGAGCACGACCGGATGCGGTTGGGAGCCGACCGGGAGGTGCAGCGATCCAGACAGCTCGATTCCTTCCCACTTGAAGGAGATCTCGCGTGACAACACGCCTTCTACGATCCCCATCCGCCGCCCCCCGGAGTGAGCACCAGCAGCCGGTCACCCGGCTCAGCCTCGAATGTCACCTTGCCGGACAGTCGCTCCGGTGCGGCACCGGGACGAATCAGCCAGTCCTCGCCGGCAGCCCCTGGCTCGCCTCCATTGAGACCCCAGGGCCGATTGCGCCGCCGCTCTCCCATCAGCGAAACGGTCGCCGCCTCAAGGAACTCGAGCTCACGTTCGATTCCCTCACCTCCGGGGTAGCGGCCGGCGCCGCCAGAGCCGGAGCGCAGCGCGTATCGCAGAACCGAGAAGGGGTAGTGGGCTTCGAGCGACTCGATCGGCGTGTTCTTGGTGTTGGTCATGCCGGTCTGGATGCCCGATTGGCCGGCGCGACCCGGCCGACCGCCCTGTCCCCCCGCGATCGTCTCGTAGTAGGCGAAGCGATCGTTGCCGATGAGGACGTTGTTCATTGTGCCCTGACTCGCTGCCGGCACCCGATCCGGGGCCGCTTGGGCCAAGGCCCCGAGAACGGCATCGGCGATCCGTTGACTGGTTTCGACATTCCCTGCCGCCACCGCGGCCGGCGACGCGGCGTTGACGATGCTTGCCTCGGGAGCGGAGAGGCTGATCGGCCGATAGCTACCGCCGTTGGCAGGCACCGTCGGATCGGCCGCAACACGCACCGCGTAGTAGAGACAAGAGCGAGTCACCGCCTCTACGGCGTTGATGTTGCCCGGGATCTGCGGGGCACTACCGGCGAAGTTGGCGTGGAGGCGGCCGCCGCTGATGTCCACCACCACCGATATCGGGAGGTCGTTCTCGCCCCACTCCATGTAGTCCATGAACTCAAACCGGCCATCTGGGAGTGCACCGATCGCGGCGACCATTCGACGCTCGCCGTAGTCCAGCAACGCGGCAGCAACACCGAGATAGTCGTCGAGCGAGTCCGCCACCACTTCGACGAGTCGCTTGGCGCCGGCTTCGTTGGCTCCGAGCTGGGCTGAGAGGTCACCGAGCCGTTCCTGGGGAGTTCGGGTGGCTTCGAGGAAAGGATCGAGGAAGTCGTCCAACCATCGTCCGTCACGGACCGCCGGCTGCGGCGAGACGATGTGCCCCTCCTGTTGCACGGTTGTGGCGTGGGCCGGCATTGAGCCGGGTGCCTCACCACCGACGTCGGCATGGTGCGCCCGATTGGCGACAAAGCCGGCGAGGCGGCCGCCGGCAAACACGCCTCGGACCAACGTGAGGTCGTTGAGGTGAGTCCCTCCAGCGAACGGGTCGTTGACGGCGTACTGGACACCCGGCTCGATGTCCCCGCCGACGAAGTCGAGAACGGCGGCCACCGACGCGGGCATCGAACCTAGGTGAACGGGTATGTGCTCGGCCTGGGCGAGCATCTCCCCACTCGGCATGAACACCGCGGCCGAACAGTCCGCACGTTCCTTGATGTTGGGCGAGTATGAGGTGCGGCGCAGCACAACTCCCATCTCATCGGCGATGGCAGCCAAACGGTTGCGGGCTACCTCGAGAGCGATCGGATCGACGTTCACCATTCGATCACCAGCGCACCGTTGGAAGCGACTGTCGCTCGGTCGCCCTCGTCCAGATACGTAGTCGCCGCACCCTCCTCGACGACGGCCGGACCGGCAACAGCGGAGCCTGGGGCCAGCGTTGCCCGGTCGTGGATCGATGCCGTTCGCCCGATGCCGTCGGCACCGATCACCTGCCGTGTGCTGACGGCACGGCCCTCAACCTGGCTGACGGCGGGGAGCTGGTGCCAGTTGAGTGCCGGTTCACCCTGGGCGACTGCTCGCACCGTGACGATCTCGATCGGATCGTCCGGTCGGGCGAACCCGTTGCGTTCGTGGTGGAGCTCGTGGAAACGCTGGAAGGCCAGGTCCGATGGAGTCCCGATTTCGTAGGGAATCGACAGTTCGTGGGACTGACCCGTGTAGCGCACATCGACGCTCGTCGTGACGGAGCCGCGCGAGGCTGAAGCAGTCGCCAATCTGTCGCCCGCTGCGGCGGCTACGTGCCTGAGGGCGGCGTCCAGTTCGCCGTGGTCGGAGATGGACAGCGCAACATCAACTCGCGGCGGACTGAGGAGCAGGCCCAAGGCGGAGAAGACGCCGGCGAAGCGGGGCACCACGGCTGCCTCCATGTCGAGACGTTTGGCCAGGGCGGCGGCATGCAACCCACCGGCGCCGCCGAACGCGACCAGCACCGCCCCTCGTGGATCGACCCCTTCCTCGACCGAAACGCGCCGGATGGCGCCTGCCATGGTTTCCTCGACGACCGTGACGATCCCGCGGGCGGCGCCCGCGACTGCGAGCCCCAGGTCTCCGGCGAGGGCGTTCATTGCAGTAACGGCCGCTACTCGATCGAGTCGCAAGGACTCACCCAGCTTGTCTAGACGGCCCAGCAGAAGGTTGGCGTCGGTCACCGTCGGGCGGGTGCCACCCCGCCCATATCCGGCGGGTCCGGGCACCGCGCCGGCACTCTCGGGTCCGACGCGGAGGGAGCCGCCTGGATCCCGCCAACCGATCGAGCCCCCGCCGGCGCCGACCGTGTGGATGTCGACACTCGCCATGCGGCACGGATATCCGCCGACCGGCCGCTCAAAGGTGAGCTGCGGTTCACCGTTCTCAATGCGCGACACGTCGGTTGACGTGCCGCCCATGTCGAATGAGATCGCTTTGTCGTATCCCATATCGGCGGCGAGCCTGGCGGCGGCCACCACACCCCCGGCGGGACCCGACAGCAGCGCCGCGACAGGCAGTGCGGCGGCATCCTCGAACGACATGAGCCCGCCGGATGAGCGCATCACGCCAACCTCGTCGCCGACTCCGATTCGGCTCAGTTCACCGGCGAGACGGTTCAGATAGCGACTCATCTCCGGGCGCAGATACGCATTGAGCACGGTGGTGGAGGTCCGCTCGAACTCGCGGAACTCAGGGACAACCGAACTCGAGACCGATATCGGGACATCCGGATAGCGCTGCCGTATCGAGGAGGCAACGGCAGCTTCGGCATCACCCTGACGGAACCCGTAGAGCAGTGAGACCGCAACCGACTCCGGTTCGCCCAAATCGGGACTGGAGACGTCCGGCTGGTCCCGGGGGACCCCCACCCGCACCGGCGCCAGGGGTGGCTGCCGATCGGCCAATGAGTCATATAGGGAGGGACGGTCCTGGCGCCCAATCGCCAACACGTCCTCGAATCCTTCTGTCGTCACCAGAGCCGTTGCCGCGCCGCGGCCCTCGAGCAGAGCGTTGGTGGCGACCGTTGTCCCGTGGATCACGGCCTGTGGCGGGCGCCCGAGCGGTTCGAGTGCGTCAATCACTCCCCGACTCTGATCGTCCGGTGTGCTGGGAACCTTGCCTACGCTGAGCCGGGCACCGTCCCATACGACGAGGTCGGTAAAGGTTCCTCCGACATCGATCCCGGCGATGGTCCTGGCTGCAGCCGGAGGATTCACGCCGGGCCACCGCTACGATTCGATACAGCAGATCCGAGAGGAACCATGCCCGTAGTCGTGAGCAACACGCCAAATCCGAACGCTCTCAAATTCACAGTCGGCGAGGACGTCGGCGGACCGCTCACGTATGTGGCCGGCAGCGCGCCGGACAACGAAATGGCGGCGGAGCTCGTCGCGATCGAAGGTGTCACCAGCATGTTTGCCACCGCGGACTTCATCACCCTTTCGAAGCAACCCGACGCTTCGTGGGAGTACATCGCCGCTGCTGCCCAAACCATCCTGGAACGCTACTTCGACTGAGGGTCACGCGCCTGTCGATGGATCCGTTTGTTGTGCTCAAAGCGCTCATATGGGGCGTCCTAGGCACAACGAACGGTGAATTCACTCTCGGCTGACCAGCTTGCCGCCCTCGAGGAGCCAAGTTGCGGTTGTGGTCGCTGTTGCGAATTCGCCGTCGTGGGTTACGAGCACGACTGCTCCCGGGTAGCCGACGATCGCCTCCTCCAACCGTTCGATTGAGGGCAGGTCGAGGTGGTTGGTCGGCTCATCAAGCAAGAGGCACCACGCTCCTCTCCCCATGCCCAAGGCCATGGTCAGCTTCCGTGCTTCGCCCGGAGAAGGCCGTTCGGTCGCCAGCAAACGATCAGGATCGACGCCGAGCGCGGCGACCAGGTTGAGAACCCGGCCCTTCTCATCGGAGGGCATAGCCTTGAGCTCGTTCAGAATCCGCTCGACGCTCGCCCGGGTCAGTTCCTGTGGAAGATATAGAAGCTGATCCTCGGTGAGCGAACTTGTCGCAGCCAATGCGGACAGGAGTGTGGTCTTGCCCGCCCCGTTGGGTCCGCGCAACCAGATTCGGTCGTCTCTCTCAACGGTGGCGGCCACAGTCGCCGCGATGAGATGTGGTCCCGCACGAAGGGGACCCTCGTAGGTGAGGAGGAGGCGGCGGCGCGCCGGTTCGAACCCGAAGAAGAGCGACCGGCCGATCTCACGCCGCATCTCGAAGCCGCCCAACTCGACAGCAACACGATCCGCAGCCGACTTCGTAGTGCGTAGCTGGCGCGCCGCTGTCGTTTCGCCGGCCTGGTGGCGCCCCTTGGCCTCCATGGAGCGAGCGTCGTGATCCTTGGGGGCAGCTTGACGGAGTTGCCGCTTGTGTTTGGCACGTTTCGCCTCCGTAACCCGGCGTTGATCGGCAACGCGGCGCCGTAGCTTGCGCTGCTCTGCCTTCGCCTCCCCGTAGGCAGCCAATCGTCCCTGCTCGACGGCTTCCCAAGCTGCTCGCGCTGTCTCGTAGTTGCCGTTCCACAGCTCGACGTGGCCGTGCTCAACTCGAATCGTCTTGGTCGTCAGTTCGTTCAGGAAGGAACGATCGTGTGAAACGACCATGCCGACGCCTCGGTAGCGACTGAGTGCGTTCGCCAGTATCGAGCGAGCCTCGGAGTCGAGGTGATTGGTTGGCTCGTCGAGAAGAAGCAGTTCGGGTTCCTTGGCCAGGGCGGCGCCAATCTGCCAGCGTTTGCGCTCCCCCGGCGACATGGACTCCCAGCGATCGAGATCCTCCGGCCGCAGTTTGAGCTCGCCGAGGATCCGGCGACCGACGCCATCGATGGCGTCCGCCAATGCTCTCACCGCGCCGTCAACCTCGCCGACTTCCTGGGGGCACAACACCGGGCCAGGAGCGGCTGGAATTGCCCGGACGCCGCCGGCCGTGGGGACTAGATCGCCGGTGATGATCCGCAGCAATGTGGACTTGCCACTTCCATTGGCACCGACGACTCCGACCCATCCGGGCCCTAGATCAAGAGAGACATCGTCGAAGACATCAGCAGCAGAGGTATAACGAAATGAGACTTGTTTGAGATGAATAGACGGCATGCACAGCTCCAGAGGCAGGCCCACCGAGTGGGCGAGAGGTATTGGGGCGGTGCTTAACGCATGTCTCTCATTCGCTCGCTGCCAGCATCATATCCTGACTGCCCTACCCCCCGGTGACTCTCACGACGATCGGAAACCGCAACCCGGAGGCGTCGCCGACGGAGAAGACCAGCCGCCATCCCTCGTCGTCCGCGCCGGCGCTCTGCAGCTGTGGATCTGAACCGAGGTGGGCCGCATCGTTGGCGGCGGCCACGACGATGTCGGGTGGAGCCTCTGCGGCGAGGGGCCACTGGGGGGCGATACCAACCGACGCCACTTTGCCGGCAACCGGCAGGTCGGCAATGGCCAGTCGACCCATGGCATCAGTTACCAGCCTCACATCAACCGCGCGGACCGGGCCACGATCAAACCCGGATTCGCTGTTGCCGGCCAGAGTCCGAAACCACACAGTCACCGTGAACTCGCCATCCGGATTGGTGGCCACCCCCACGGCCCGGGCCCACTCCACATACGAGATCACACTTCCGTCGCTCTGTGGAAGCGAGACAGCGTCCGGCAATGCAGCTGCAATCCCATCGCTGAGCGAGGGGTCGCCATCCACAGTGAAGTAGTCGGTTACGAACCATTCGGCCCTAGCGACAGCTTCCATGTCGGAGCCAGGGGGCGGCAGCGCCGCCATCAGGTCGGCTTCCGAGTAGATCTGGGGGGCGGCAACTACCGGCGCCATCGTCATCTCCGGCTCAACCGGCCCGGCAGTCGCCAAGGTCGTTGCGACAACCACTGACTCGCTCACCGCGGGCTGCTCCGCCGGAACTGCCACCGGAGCACCCGGGGATCGCCGCACCAAGAACATGATTGCCAGCAGTGCAGCCGCGATCACGACAACCAGCAGAGCCAATTGCAACGACCGATCCTTCTGCACCGGGATCAGATGTGACCAGGGAATCTCCTCGTACTCCTGGGGCAGCTCTTTGTCCGTGTTGCTCATGAATCGAACGTATAAGTAATCCTAAGTGAGATCAAGAGGGTTGATTCGGCGTCATCAGGCCAAAGGGGCACGGCACCAGCTAGCGACCGCTAACCGCCGATGTAGCTCATCTCGACTTTGGGGAACGGAAGGCTCGCCTCAGATCGCAGCTCGGAATAACGGTCCGAGCGGGCCGACCA
>JAAELU010000140.1 GCA_024226255.1 bacterium
CATGGAGGTCGTGTAGTTGGGGATGTCCCACCGCTCTGAGAAGGCCTGGCCACGCTCTTCGGTGCGCGAATAGACGACCGTCACCCGGTCGCGACCACGTTGGCCGTGGAGGGTCATCGTGTAGAAATCGGCTATCAAACCGGTGCCCAGCATCGTCGCCGAATGTGTGTCCACAAGATCCTCCTCAGCCCGTCAAAACGGTGTCACATCAACAACATCCAACCTAGCTGAATCCCCCGTACTGCCCCAGACGGTCAACGCCAAGCAAAGGTCCGGCCGCCATTCGCCCTGCGGACTACCTCCGCTTCCCCCATCGGCTCACAAAGCCTCGCCACTTCCCCCAAACATCTGACGCCCAAAGCAGCGCCAGACGGGGGAAGAGACATAGATGCACCACCAACCACACGCCCCCAAAACAAGCGCCACCACAAGCGTCTCCTCCCCCGTTGCACGTCGCTCTGGACGGGCAACATTTGGGGGGGTGGGCTGCCCTGCGGGCAGCTTGGGAGGGGGAAGCGAAGGGCGCCACAACACAGGTGTCCATCGCCGAACCTCTTCGATCTTGATTCTCCAATTGGCATGGTGCGGGTATGGCTCGAGCCGAACACAATCATCTCGCAGGGCAACTGGCCAAGTTCAATCGGGGCCACATGCCGGTATCAGAAGCGGCGCTTTGGCTCAGGATCCGCAACGGCAAGCTCGGTTACCGCTTTCGTCGGCAGGTGCCAATCGGTCCATGGGTAGCCGACTTCGCTTGCCTCAATCCACTGGTTGTCATTGAAGTGGACGGTTCATCGCACGACCACAGAGAAGAGGTGCAGCGGACCGCGTTCATCGAGTCACAAGGATTCACGATCCTCCGAATTCCCAACAAGCACATCGCCACTGATGTTGACGGACACCTCTCGAACTGGCTCAGAGACGAGATACAGAGGATCGGCGAGCGCAGCTAGCTCCAGGGGAGCATGGCGCGGCGGGTCCAGTACTCATCGGCGGGTTCTGCCATGTCGGGCAGATCGAAGTCGGCCGTCAGGTCGAGGGCAAGTCCGTTGCTGTGAGCCTGTGCCTCGGTGGCTGCGCCGCTCAGCACGACGTCGGCCCAGGGTTGGGCCATAGCGATCGCCAGCGCGGCGGCGTCCCTCGGTACGTCGTGGACCGCATGCTGCAGGGCCATGGCGGCGCTGGACTCGGAATCTGTGAGGCGGCCGTTCGCCAACGCCTCCTTGACGACCACGCCCATGCCTGAATCGTGCGCTTCGGCCAGCGCATCGCCGGCCGAAGGCTCGAGGACGTTCCACGTGGCCTGCACTGTTGCGAACAGGGGGCGACCGTCGATCTTGATCGAGCTGGCGTGGCGGATCGTCGTTGCCTGGTCGGGCCCGCTCACGGTAAGGCCGACAACGAGGCCCTCGTCACGCATTTCTCCCAGCCGAAGCAGGATCTCGGCGTTGTCGAGGACGCCACTGTCCTCGGTGGCGGAGTGAATCTGATAGACGTCAAGATCGCCCGCGAACACGGCCAATGTCTCATGGAACTGCCGGTCCAGCGTCGCCAGACTGTGATCCTTGACCTCATGTACGTCAACGTCGAGCTGCCAGTCGCCGACGTAGTTGTATCCCCACTTCGACGCGATCACCGTGTCGTGCAGGGTTCCCTCGCGGCCTTCGATCCAACTGGCGAGGAACTCCTCCGACTTGCCGTACGAGCGGGCCACGTCGAAGTACCGCACTCCGGCGGCGTGGGCGACGTCGAGAACCCGTTGCGTATGCAGGGATAGGCCGGCGACATCACGATGGCCCTCGAGGTCGGTGTGGTGGCCGACGTTTATGTAGGCGGGCCGGCCGAGGGCGGCAAGGCCGAGCCCCAACCTGCTCACCAAGAGGCCGGTGTTTCCAAACGGTCGAAGCTCAGGTTCTTTCATGACCTAAGGCTACGCGTTCGCCTGGGAACTGGACCAGGGTCCTTCGTCCCCTATAGCCCCTGTTTGTGTCCGAGCCGTTACCCCCTCAGCCGGCCAGCTGTGGCGCCATGCGCTCAATGAACTCATCCACGATGTCCGTGTACTGCTCAATGTTGATTCGGTAGGCGCCGAGGTGGATGCCGTCACCTTCGAGCACGTGGCGTTCGATACTCGAGTTGGCCGCTGCGACCCTCTCGCTGTGCTCCACCGGCACCTCCTCGTCGCCTGCCGTGTGCATCACGAGAATGGGAGTTGTCTTGCCGACCACCGCCGCAACGGGGGCGACCTCGCCCGCGTTCATCTCGGCCCGCTGCTCGATGAGGAAGAAGGCCAGCGGCCTCACGAGCGGTTCGATTACCCACAGTGTGTCGGCCGCAGTCTCTGCCACCACCCGCCGCATCGAACTGTACGGCGAGTCGGCAACGACAAAGGCCAAGTCGTCGCGAATCTCGAGAACTTCGAGGGCGGCGGCGGCGCCGTACGAGATGCCGTGCAGCCCGATCTGCGAGGGCGCCAGGCCTGTCCGCTCGGTGACCCACTCGATAGCCAGCCGGGCATCAACGCTCTCATAGAAACCGTATGTGCGGTCGGCGGCCGTGCTACGGCCATGGTCTCGATGATCGAACGAGAACAGCGAACACCCCAGGTCCCAATACAGTGGTGCATATCTGAGGACATCGCTGCGGTCGGCGTTCACTCCGTGGAGCAGCACCACCGCACAGGAACCATCGGCGGGGTTCGTGTAGAAGCCGGCGTCGAGATCGATGTCCCCATTCGAGAGCGCCACAGGTTCCTCGACGATCCCACCAATCACCGGTGTTGGTCGCTCTGTGACCGTGCCCGAGAGGGTGCCCGACGCGTATACCCAGGCGACCGCCACGTACCCAAGCATGAGCCCGATGAGCAGTGTCGACCGCCAGTGCCTGCGCAGAAACGTCATCATCTACACCTAACGCTATGCGACGACACGGTCGCCTGCCATGGGGGATGTCCCCTAACTCGCCTATTCGACAGGTTCGAAGCAGACGACGGTGAGGTCGCCGGCGGCGAGCATGTCGGCGTCGGGAAGAAGAGTCGGCCCGGCGCAGGCCAGAGCCGTCTCGGTCAGCGTCTCCAGGTCTCCATCGGGGGCTTGTTCAATCGACACCACTCGAAAGATGCCGCTGGAGTCATCGGTGTCACAGTCGACGGTGACGAGCCGATCCGAGGCTTGGTCCACATCGAGGCCGACGATGTCGACGCACTGCCCTACCTCGAGCTCTGACGATCCGATCGAGCAGGCGCCACCGATCACGGCCAGCGTGACTGCCACCCAGGCCGTCTTGCGCCGGCGATGCACCCGCATTTGGAACTCCTCTCGAACCCGAGCGACGATACCGCGTTCGGGGTGGAGCACACGAGAGGCCCGGAAGCTCGATCCGGCCGCTGCCACCACGCCACCGACCCAGGGCGGCCGAAAGGGCCCGGGCTACCATGCGGGCTTCATGCCACTTCCCCTCGCTCTGTTCGTTTTTGGAGCGGTCCAGCTGGTGCCCGGTTGGGTTGCCCTCGCTCTCGTACCAACCGTCCGGGAACGGCTGTCGTTGTCATCGCGAGTCGCCGGCGCAGTTGCTCTCTCGATTGCCCAGCTGATCTTCGTCGGGTTGATCTTGATCTCGATGGGGATCGGCACGCCGACGGTGATCATCACGGTGAACATCGTCATCACGGCTGTGGCCGCCGTGATGGCACGCCGTCAACTCCTCACAGATTGGAGGGACGCTCGCAGCGCGAGTGCCGCCTACCGGCTCGACTGGAAGTCGGTCGTTGTCGTGGCCATCCTGGCGGCGGTTGTCGGCATTGCGACGTACAAGGCTGTCCAAAACGTGCCGGAGATTCCCTCAGGGTGGGGTTATGCGGCCGACACCGCTGAGATCCTCGAAATCGGCGGCCTCCCGGCGACCAACCTGCAATACGGCGAGGAAGTCGCGTTCGCCGCTACGAAGACGGCCGGCTTCGCCTGGCTCGGCGCGTTGCGTGCGTTCACCGGAATCGGCTTCACGAGGTCGCTGCAAATACTGCCCCTAGCCCTGATGTTCGGGGCGATCGTCGCGGCGTGGGCCATGTTCCGTTCCTTCACCGGACGCCTGGCAGCCGCCGCGGCCGTCCTTCTCCTGTTTTTCGAGTTCCCGGCCCATTCGTGGCTTGTCGTCAAATACTCGCGCCTCACGGTGGAAGGGGCCGGCCTCACTCTGGGACTGCTGGCGATGTGGGCCGTGATATCGGCCGACCGAGAGGACGTGCCACAACTGCGCTGGCTGGCGGCGGTCATGATCATGTTGACCGGGCTCACTCATGGTGTCACAGCCGTGATGACCGTTGTCTTTGTTGCCTCGTATGAGCTCAGCAAGATCATCCTCGGCACAATGACATGGCGCCAGACCTACCGGAACGCCATCGTCCTTGGACTAGCTCCCGGCCTGGGAATGCTGGTTGGACTGCGCCTGTGGTCGCGGGCGGCCGGGTTTGCGCTCACCGGCGGTGGCTACGAATTGATCGACGGAGTTGGCGATCCGACGCTGTCGTTGCGCCGGGTTCTCAACGGCCGGTTGATCTCTGCCACCGAGCCGCCTCACACCGGAGAATCCCTCAACCACCTGTTCGACGTGTACATCAAGTCGATGTTCTCGGAGCGTTCGCCGCTGGCAAACATCGCCGAGCAGGCCCCACTGGTAATACTCGTCCTCGTAGTGGGACTCATCGCCGCTAGCTGGCTGGTGGGCAACCGGCAGTTCGCCGTCACCGCCACCATTGTGCTGGTCGCCATCTTCCTCATTGGGCTCGTCTTCGCCTATCGCTACGAGCTCCACGTCTTTCGGACTCACCCGCAACGGCGCGAGTTTCCATACGCCGGGCTCGTCGTCATCGGGCTGGTAGTTGCGGTTGCCTCCGGGTGGCGATGGCGGGTCACCCGAGCCCGGGAGGGCCTAACAGTGGTGCTGGTGGCCGCGTTCGCCGCCGGTTCAATCGGCCTGGGCTGGATGACGGCCCCGCGACAGTGGGCCGAAGGCGGCATGAAGCTCAACGAGGTGGCGGCTCTCGACTGGGTACGCCAACAGACCCCCGAGGACTCGTGGATTCTCGCCAACGTGAGAACCACAGCAACCTTTGGCGCCTATGCGGAGCGGCCCAGCCTCACCGAGGGCGACACGCCGTACACGTACCCCTTGCGATTACAGACGACCCTCGAGCTCCTGGACTCGGCTCAGGGATGGTTCAAGGAACCGGACCTGACCTTCCTCGTCGAGCATGACATTGATTACGTTGTCGCCACACTCGGCCGCGGCCTCGCCCTCGGCGGCGATGTCTACGCTCGCCTCGACTCGCTGCAGCCGCTCGATTCCCAACCGTTTCTGGTGCGGGAGGAGAAGTTCAAGAACGTTGTCATCTACTCCGTCGAGCCGTGACGGGGCCCGATCACGGCGTAACCGCGGTCCGCTCGTACAGAAGGCTCTCGCCCCCCACGGTCCCGACTTTTTGGAGACCAAGGTCCTTGGGCTGGATCTTGTCCCTGTCCTTTTTCTCCACGACGACGTAGCGAACGTCGTACCGGTCGAGGATCTCCAAACGATCAGACATCGTGGCTGTTCGATGGAAGAACAAGCGTGCGTCCTGAAAGCGGCTGAAAGCTTCACTCCGCAGTTCTGACGGGAAATTGTTCGACGTCGTTGCCAGGCCACGGTAGGAGAACCCAATCAGCTCGGTGTGAGCCGAATTGGCTTCGTCCTGGATTGGGCTCTGGGCGAGCAAGACCCCCTCGAGCCCGTCGAGATCGGCCACCGCAGCTTCAATGCGAACATCGTTCGTGTGGGGACCGGCTCGAAGCAGGAGGCCGTGGGTCGACGACAAGAGGGTGAAGACCAGCAGAACCAGACCGATCACAACCGGCGCTGGGAATAACGGCTTGGCGCGCCTCAGCCGGTGGGTGAGCAACCAGGCGACGGCCAGCGGTACCGGCATCATCCACGAGAACCGCCATAGCTGCCACGGGGTTGTGAATCGGGCCACGATCGCGGCGAAGGGCGGGATCAAGAAGACCGAAACCGCCACGAGCGTCGCCGCCACTATCCACAAAGCGACGGGATCCCGATGGCGACCAATGATGATCACGAGGAACGCGGCCAGGACGAGGAGGTTCGCCGGATTATCCAGTAGCCGCCAATGCGCCATGGGGATCCCGTTCGCCAGAAAAGCAACCCTCGGATTCCCCGACCAGGCATGTCCGCTGGCGAAGACCACGGTTGCCATCGAGGGATCTGCACTGACCACTCCCCCGGTGAGATCGAGCGGCTCCCAGATTTCGATTGGTCCTACATCGATCGCCGGGGAGACAAACTCGGCAAAGTCCTCGATGTCGCCAATAGAGGTGCCATATCGTTCGGAGGTGAGCGACAGCCCGGCCGCCGTCACCAGCAGCGGCGCCACCATCAGTCCCGCCAGGATCACTGCGGCTCTCACCTCGGGGGGTCGGTTGAACAACAGATCGCCGATGACGTACACACCAAACACGAGCACCGCGAAGACAGCGGGCACGGGATGGGCAAAAAGCATCGCCCACAACGCCGCGGCGCCCACGAGCGCCGCCGATCGCTTTCGTGATCGGTAGGCCGCGATCAACAGGGCCGCCACCACCGGCAGGAACACAATCAGAGCCGCGTACTTGTTCTGGGCAATCGACTTGTACCAGAACTTGAAGTCGGTCTTGCCTTTTGTGCCGGTGATCAGCGGCACCAACAATCCCGACAGTGCCGCGTAATGGCCAAACCGAACGTCGCCGGAAAGCACCCGGGCCAATAGGAACAGCGCCGAGGCGGCGAACAAGATGAGGACCGCCGGCAGCAGGTCGCGATAGACGTTGACGGGCGACGCGTCGCCGAGGTGGGAGATGATCCCGGTGATCCCGGTCCAGCCGTCGAGCTTCCACCTCGTCGAAAGCGGCAGATCGCCCGTGAGGAAGGGGTTCACCGTGGGGAAGGTGCCGCCCTCGATGATGCCGTTCATGAAGCCCAGGTAGCTCTTGTCGTCACCGGAGTTGTGCCATGTGAGAGCACGGAACACCACCGCCAGGCCGGCGACTCCGGCAAGGACCGTCCCCGTTCTGCCCCAGGGCTCGATGGTCGGGGTGGCGACCCTGACCGCAAGAATGCCGAGGACGGCCAATCCGACCAGCAGGTAGATCTCGACGATTGCGACCGGCCAACCCAAAAAGGCCGCCCCGCCCAGTACCGGGCTGAGCAGGGTGAACGAGAGCACCAGCCACAGCGCGGGCAGCGCCGGCGGATCGTTCTCGAGGATTCCGGCCGGCAGAAGCTTCCACGCCAGCCACCCCGGAGCCACCAAGACCACCGCAAATGACACGACTGCTCCGACGATTCCGCCGACCAGACCGAGCATGAGAACGCCGACCAACGCGGCCGGGAGCATATGGATTGCAAAGCTTTTCGCCAAGAGCGGGTCCTGGGCAGAGAGGTCTTGACCCTAGCGACGTCGTCCCGGCGAATCGAGTTTTGAAGGCAGCAACGTCAAGGCCCGTTGTGGCGTGTCGGGAACCCCGTGCCAAGGTTGGTATTTCCAGGAATCTAGAGCACGATCGGCCATACCGCGGCCCGGCTTTTCTCCACCTGCGATCCGGGCATTCGGCCTCTAGCGGCCAACCGGGGCGCCGGGCGATGATCGCGAGTGCAGCCAACGAGGAGATCCATGAAGGCAATCACTTTCGACAAGTACGGCGTCGCCGGCGACGTTCTCCACCTCGAAGACATCGATAGGCCGACGCTCGACGGCGACGAAGTTCTCATTCGCGTGGCGGCGGCATCAGTAAACCCGTACGACTGGCACTTCATGACCGGAAGGCCGCTGATCATGCGGACACAAATGGGTCTGCGCATGAAGGAAGCGAGCGGCCTCGGCGGCGATCTCGCCGGTCGGGTCGAAGCAGTCGGCGACGCCGTGACCAGGTTCAAAGAGGGCGACGAGGTCTTCGGCGAGGTCAACGGCGCAACAGCGGACAACCCCGAGCTAGAGCTGGGTACGGTCGCCGAGTACGTTGCCGTCAGCGAGGACTGGCTGATGCCCCGGCCCGCCAACTTCACGCCCGAGGAGGCCGCGGCCGTTCCGCTGGCGGCAATCACGGCCCTTCAAGGCCTCCGTGACTACGGCAAGGTACAGAAGGATGACCGCGTGCTCATCAACGGAGCCTCCGGCGGGGTCGGTACCTATGCAGTCCAGCTCGCCAAGTTCTACGGCGCAGAAGTTACCGGTGTCTGCAGCACGAGGAACATCGAGATGGTCCGCTCGCTGGGCGCCGACCACATCATCGACTACACGGCCGACGACTTCACTCTCGGCCGGCCTCGATTTGATCTGATACTCGATAACGTTGGCAACCGTTCATTGCGGGAGTGCCGCCGGGTGCTGACCCGCGGTGGCATGTATCTGGCCTCGTTCGGACAGAAGCACCACAAGGTGATGGGGCCGATGGCGACGCTGCTGTGGATGAAGATATTCAACCGGTTCGTCCCCCAGGACATGGTCTCGCTCGACCAGGAACGCAAGATCGAGGATCTGCCGTTCCTGACAGAGCTGATGGCGGATGGAAAGCTGAAGTCGATCGTCGACCGCACCTTTCCTCTCGATCAGGCCGTGGCTGCGATGGACTACCTCGGTGAGGGCCACGCCCGCGGCAAGGTTGTGATCACGGTATAAAGACCGTGGCACGGGGAAGGCATTGATGAAAGCGATCGTCCAGCACGCCTACGGGTCGGCGGGCGACGCAATGAGCCTGCGGGAAATCAACAAGCCGACCCCCAAGGACGACGAGGTGCTGCTGCGAGTCCACGCCGCCGGGGTCAACTGGGCCGACTGGAGCCTGACCGCGGGCCGGCCCTACGTGATGCGCCTCATATACGGGTTCCGCAAGCCGCGCCAGGGTTCGCTCGGAAGCGACGTGGCCGGCACCGTGGAGGCTGTCGGCAACACAGTTACCAACCTGCAAGTCGGCGACGAGGTGTTCGGCGCGGCCAAGGGCTCGTTCGCCGAATACGCCACCGCCAAAGCCAAGCAGGTCGCTCCCAAGCCGGCTGGTCTGTCGTTCGAACATGCCGCCGCCATCCCGATGGCCGGGCTCGTCGCCCTGCAGGCGTTGCGCGATGTTGGCAAGATCAGCGCCGGCCAGAAGGTGCTGGTCAACGGAGCCTCGGGCGGCATCGGCAGCTTCACCGTGCAGATAGCCAAGGAGATGGGAGCCGAGGTCACCGGAGTCGCCAGCACCGCCAACCTGGACATGCTGCGAGCGATCGGGGCCGACCACGTGATCGACTACACGCAGGACGACTTCACCCAGGGCACCGAGAAGTACGACCTGATCCTCGACATGGCCGACAAGCACTCAATCGCCGAGCGGCGTGGTGTCCTCACCGCAAACGGCACGCTGATCCCAAACAGCGGCGTGGGCGGCGCGTGGTTCGGCAGCGTCGGACGCATTGTCAGGGCAAAGCTGCTGTCCCCGTTCATCAAACACAACCTGAAGCCGTTCCTGTCGCTGCCCAAACAAGAGGACCTTGTGACGCTGGGCGAGCTCGCCGAGGCCGGCACGATCACGGCCACAATCGACAGGGCGGTGCCCCTGGCGGACACCGCCACCGCCATCGCGTACGTCGGAGCCGGGCACGCCAAGGGCAAGACCGTCATCACAGTCGACTAGTCGGGTTGGAGCTCGGCCCAGTTGAGGTTGGGGAAGAAGTCGCGCGGGTCGAACCCGGGGTCATCGGTCAGGATGACGGTTCCGCTGTCCGAGCCGTGGACCGAGGCGAAGTTAGAGGGTAGTTCCAGACTGCCACCACCGAATGGGTCCCCGTAGGTGTCGACTCCCCGGACGAGCTGATTGAACTCGGTGGCGAGCCTGTCGTTCGTCGCTTGTGTCTCTTCGTAGGCCTGGCGATGAATCGCAGAGATGTCCTCATTCGCTTCCGCGATGATCCGGCTTTCTTCGCCGGCTGCTCGGATGGCGTCCAGCCCATTCTGCTGAGCCAGGCCCAGAACGTACTGATACTGACTGAACCATTCGGCTTCGAGCTGAAGTGACTGGCCGACCGCCTGCAACATCGGACGGGTCGACTCGAACTCGGTCGCTGGAGCCTGGATGGCGACGAGCGTGTGGGCCGACCAGTTGGTCGCTCCGGCAATGAACGGATTCGGGATGTACTGCAGCGCAACGGTGAACTCCTCATGGAGCGCGATGTCGTCGAAGGGATACTCGAGACGGATTCGTTCCACCAGTGCAAAGCTGCCCGGAATAGATTGCGCAATCAGTTGGGCGGCGTCCGGCAGCGGCTCACGACTGATCACGTTGTACACGAGGCCGGCTCGGTAGGCCGGCAGCACCAACTCCTCGAGAAACTGCAAAGCGTCTGTGACCGGTGGGTAGACGGTCGAGCCCAGGTAGTTGTCACCCACCCCGAAGCCCAACAGGCCTGTTTCCTGCCACGTGTGGCTGAAGATCGGCAGAAACTCGACTCTGCTCAGTCCGTCGGGGCTTTCGATCACGATCTCCGCCGTGACCAGGTTGGCTCGATCATGACGCCACACCGGGCCGCCCACGAGCGACCA
>JAAELU010000141.1 GCA_024226255.1 bacterium
CCGGTCGGGACCGACGGGATACGGGCTCTCCCCGTGGAGTCCTTCCGTCACCGAGGACGAGTACCGGTCGGCCATTGAAGAGATCCATGAATCGATTGGGCGCGGCGACACCTACCAGGTGAACCACACATTTCGATTGCGTGCCGCCTTTTCGGGAGATGCGGCCGAGCTGTACCGCGACCTGGTCGTATCGCAGCGGGGGGCATACGGCGCGTTCATCGATACCGGGAGATTCCAGGTGCTCAGTGCATCCCCGGAACGGTTCTTCCGGCTCCGTGGCCGTCATATTGACGTGCGTCCGATGAAGGGCACCGTACGCCGTGGCCGGTGGAGTTCCGAGGACATTGAACTCGCTCAGGAGCTGCACGGGAGCGAGAAGAATCGGGCGGAGAACCTGATGATCGTTGACCTTCTGCGCAATGATCTCGGACGAATCGCCGAGTTCGGATCCGTTGCCGTCGAAGAGCTGTTCGCCCTCGAACGCTACGAGACGCTGTGGCAGCTGACGTCGCAGATCGGCGCCGAAGTCCGCGACGACGTTGATCTATCGGGGGTGTTCGCCGCCCTGTTCCCTTCGGGTTCGATTACCGGGGCCCCCAAGGACAGCACCATGAAGGTGATTAACGATCTCGAGTCGACACCGCGTGGCGTCTACTGCGGTGCGATCGGATACGTGGCTCCTTCCGGCCATGAGGCAGGAGCTCACTTCAATGTCGCGATTCGTACGGTGGTCGTCGATTGTGAGGAAGGCTTGGCCGAGTACGGCACCGGAGGCGGGATAACCTGGGATTCGACCTTCGGTAACGAGTACGAGGAGGCCATCCTCAAGGCCCGGCTGCTGCAAACCGGCAAGAAGCGGCTTGGGTTGCTCGAAACCATACGCTGGCAAAAGGGGGCGTTCCACCTCCTGGAGCGCCATCTCGATCGGTTGTCGGATTCTGCCGACTACTTCGGGTTTCACTGTGACGAGCACGACGTGCGCGAGGCGCTCACCAAACACAGCACGGCTCTATACATGACGGTGGATACCGCGGCCCGCATCCGGCTCACGATGGGCCGGCGCGGCAAGGTGAAGATCGAGACGGCAGAGGTCGATCTGCTGCCGTTCGTCGACAGCCCCGAGGATCTCGAATTCGGGATGCACCAGGTTCATGTGACTCTCGCCGAGCAACCGATCGACCGGCGAGATGTGGGTCTCTATCACAAGACAACCAGGCGGGATCGATACGAGAGCGCCCGCAAGTCTGCTCCAGGCGTCGATGACGTGCTGCTGATCAACGAAGCGGGATTCGTGACAGAGTCGACGATCGCCAACGTGGCAGTCCGTTTCGGCGACGTATGGCTGACTCCACCCATGGACGCCGGGTGTTTGCCCGGGGTCTATCGGGCTGAGTTACTGGCGCGCGGAGTGCTTGAAGAGGCTCCGATTCCGATCAGCGATCTCGATATTGCCGACGATATCGCCTTGGTCAATTCGGTCCGCGGATGGCGCCGAGCCGTGGTGCTTCCCCGAACCGGCTTCGTCGGCCACGGCGGCTGAACCGACAGCCGGAGTCGAATTCACCTCGACGCGTCTAGCGCGTAACCTACGACAGCCAGGAGTAGTGCAACAACAAGGGGTGGACATGCGACGGATTCTGCTGACGGCGTTCTTGATTGCGGCGGTGATGTCCGCAGTGCCGATGGCGGGCGCCGGGATCAGCAATGGGGGCTGCGATTTCAACGGCGATTCATTCGACGATCTCGCTGTCGATCGGAGCGATCTCAGTCATCTATGGCACTAGTCAGGGACCCAAGAAGGCTGACCAGCTATGGAAGCAGGGAGAAAACGGATTGCTGGGTGTGCAGGAGTTGACTGAGGGCTTCGGCTGGCTCGAGAACAGCCCCCCGGGCTGAGCACTCGTCGTTCTGCCGCCATCAGTTAGCCTGCCGCCGATGTCTGTGGAGCGCCTTCAATAATGGCGGCGGATGGCACTCTGGTGGGCGAGGCACCGCTGCAAACCGCCGAGGTACGTCGCCTCTATGAAGCGATGCTGTCTGCTGGCGTATCATCGATGGTTCCGTTGGGAGAACATTCATGGGTGCCGTAATCGACGCGCTAGGCGTGTGACACTTGTCGCTGATTGACGCCGCTGTACTGATCCTCGGTGGTGGAGTAGCCGGATTCATCAACACGCTGGCAGGGGGAGGATCGGCCATCACGATCCCGATCCTCAACGAAATGGTCGGAATCACGACCGCCAATGGGACCAATCGGATTGCCATACTCGCGGCCAATATCGGCGCCATTGCGGGATTCGAGCGGGGCAAGGCAATCCCATGGAGACGCCTGGGTCCGTTGGTGCCCCCAACCGTCATTGGGGCGGCGCTCGGAGCGTGGACGGCCACCGGAACGTCACCCACGGTGCTGCGGCAGGTATTTGGTGTGGTCCTGCTACTTGTCGCCCTCTCCGTCGTGGCTAAGCCGAGCCGCTGGGTCGAAGAACGCGAGGCCGCCCTTCACGAACCATGGAGGACCATCGTGTTTCTGGCAATCGGGTTCTACGGGGGATTTGTCCAGGCTGGAGTTGGGTTTCTCTTGCTGGCCGGTCTGGTCCTTGGCGGCGGACTCACGCTCGTCAACGGCAACGCGGCCAAGGTTGTTCTGGTCGGGGCGTACACCCCCGTCGCTCTGCTTCTCTTTGCCAGAGCCGCTCAGGTCGATTGGACGGTGGGAGCTGTGCTCGCCACCGGTCAGATGATTGGAGCCTGGACCGCGGCGCGTTTGGCGATCGCCAAGGGCGCTTCTTGGATCCGCTGGGTGCTTGTCGCCGCCGCCGTCGTAGCCGCGTTCCGCCTCTTCACCACGTAGTAGCGGACCCAAAGGAGCGGCACCCAAGCGCCCAATCGTCCCTCTTCGTGTGCCCTAAATCCGGGCGTACACCAGGTCGCCCAACTCGATGGTGGTGGTTTCGTCCAGATCGTCCAGGCCCATCACAAAGCCGCGCATACCGCGGCGCAGAAAGTCTCGGTTCGGTTTCACATCGTCGACGTGAGCCCGGGCATCCTGGAGCATGAACCTGGTGAACGGGACACACGGCTCGGCTACCGCGGCGCCTTTCAGCTGGATCTGGCGGTCCGGACGCTGGATCATCAGGCCACCAGCGATGTCGTCCTCGGTTATCACCCGATCGGTATCGACCATGATGTTCTCCCCGGCGATTCCGTACGGAGCCTCGGCGAAATGCTTCGCCATGGCGTCGTAGTGCGCGCTGAACCCAATGGAAAGCAACCGACCGAGTTCCGATCGAGTGCTGGCCGGGTGGGCCGTGTGATGGACGTCGAGAACCCAACCTCCGTCAACATTGGAGATGACGCCCTCACTCGAGATCGCAACCGCGTCTACGGGCACGAGCGGCTCGGTGCGGTAGACACGGTCGGGACGGGTCCCGACCACGAGCCGTTCCTTCTGGATCTGCAGCCGCATGATTGGCCCAAGAAGTGTGTAGTCGTCCATGACGGCCAGCATAGGTATCGCATCCTTTACTGTACGGGTCATGAAGGAAGGGTTCGACGGACAGAAACAGCGGAGGGCTCTCAATGCTGCCGAGCAGACGTTGCACGCCCTCGCCTCCGGCAATACCGCCCAAGCGCGCCGAGCCGCCGCTGAAGCTGCCGAGTTCGATCAGATCGGGCTCTACACCGACTTTGCGCTGGCTGTGACACCGTTGGTTGCCCAACTCGATGCCGGCGGGGTCGTCGATGACGCCGGATGGAGCAGCCTCGTCGACACATTGGGCATTGGTCCCTTGGCCGGGCTGGTCGAGGAACTACGTCGCTAGCGGGTCTCGCAGGCATGACACTTGCGGTGGTACCGCTACGCTTCGGCGGCAATGGGCGACTACCACGTACACCTCCATCCGCACGGACCTGAGCGCCACCTAGGGCCGGAGCCAGGCGAGTACCCGCCCGGCCATATCGAGGCATTTGTCGAGGCGGCGTTCGCCCGGGGCGAGGACGAGGTCGGATTCACCGAGCACTTGTATCGCTGCGTTGAATCGACCGAAGTGTTGGGGGAGTTCTGGCTCGACTCGAGCAACCCACTGGTCCAGGCCCACACCGCAGCCTTTGTGGCCGACGATCGGGTGCTGTCGCTGGAGAAGTATGTGACGGCCGTCGAGGCGGCCAAGGACCGTGGTCTTCCAGTCCTCCTTGGTCTGGAAGTCGACTACTTCCCGGAGACGATTGATGCGGTCTCCGAATTCCTCGCTCCCTATCCATGGGACTTCCTGATCGGATCGACACACTGGATTGGCGCCTGGTCGGTTGATCACGACGGCGCCGACTTCGAGTTCGAGCGGCGCGGCGTGCGGACCGCCTACGAGGACTATTTTGCAATTGAGGCGCAGCTAGCGGCTTCGGGCGCCGTCGACGCTTTGGCCCATTGCGACGTCGTCAAAAAACACGGTCGGCGGCTCGACGGTCCTCTCGATCACCTGTACCAGCCAGTCGTTGCCGCCGCATTGGCGAGCGGCACGGCGGTGGAAGTGTCCTCGGCCGGGCTCCACACTGGCGCCGGAGAGCCCTACCCGGCACCAGACTTTCTCCGAATGTTCTACGAGGCGGGCGTACCCATCACAACAGCGAGCGATGCACACTTCCCCGAGCACTGCGCCCGAGACTTCGACACGATCAAGGATTACGCCAGGGCGGCCGGATACACAGAGCGCATCAGGTTCCGGAGCCGCCGGCGAGAAATGGTGCCGCTGTGAGAAACGGTGCCGCGATGAGAGCGGTGCCGCTATGAGATATGTCAGCACGAGAGGTGGAGTACCGCCGGTCGGATTCGCCGACGCCATGATTGCCGGCCTGGCCCCGGACGGAGGGCTCTACGTGCCGCAAGAGCTTCCGGCGATCGATCTGGCGGAGATCCGAAGCTGGTCGACGCTGTGTTATGCCGATCTCGCCACCGAGGTGATCTCTCGGTTCGCCGGCGACATGGATCGAGCTGTCGTCGCCGCGGCGTGTCGTCAAGCCTATTCCGCTGAGGTATTTGGCTCCACCGAGGTAGTTCCGGCGGTCGCGCTGATGGACGACACCTGGCTGCTGCGACTATCGAATGGTCCCACGCTTGCGTTCAAGGATATGGCGATGCAATTGCTCGGTCGCCTGTTTGATGCTGAGTTGGCTCGCCGCGGTGAGCGCCTCTTGGTTGTTGGAGCCACGTCAGGCGACACCGGGTCGTCGGCAGAACACGCCATGATCGGCCGTAAGAACATCAGTGTCGTGATGCTCTCACCACTCGGACGGGTCAGCCCGTTTCAGGCCGCTCAGATGTACTCGATCGACGAACCGAACATCGTGAACCTGGCGATCGACGGTGTCTTTGATGAGGCGCAGGATCTGGTGAAGGCCGTCAACGCCGACGCCGCCTTCAAGGCAGCTCATTCGATCGGAGCTGTGAACTCGATCAACTGGGCCCGCGTGGCCGCGCAGATTGTCTACTACGTCTGGGCTTGGCTGCGCTTGGCCCCCGAGCCGGATGGCGAGATCCAGATGGCGGTGCCGACCGGCAACTTTGGCAATATATACGCCGGGACTGTGGCCCGGCGGCTGGGCCTGCCCATTCGCTTCATTCTGGCGACGAACGAGAACGACGTTCTTGATGAGTTCTTCCGGACGGGTGTCTACCGGGTGCGATCAAAGGACCAGGTGGCCGTGACGTCCAGCCCATCCATGGATATTGCCAAAGCGTCGAACTTCGAACGTTTTGTCTTCGATCTGCACGGCGGCGATGGCGCAGCTGTGAGTCGGCTGTGGAGTCAACTTCATGAGACCGGCCAATTCGATCTCTCGTCGTTGTCGGCATTCAACTCGTTGTCGGATTGGATGGTCAGCGGGTCGAGCGTTCACGACAATCGAGTCGAGACCATCCGCCGAATCGCGGTCGGCGACGGGGTCCTGGTCGATCCTCACACCGCAGACGGGATCTTTGTCGGACAGCAGTTGCGCCGACCTGGACCTCTTGTGTGCCTCGAGACTGCCCAACCTGCGAAGTTCGGGGCCACCATCATCGAGGCCCTCGGCCAGGATCCGCCGCGTCCGGACGGCCTCGTCGGACTGGAAAGCCTGCCCCAGCATGTCACTGTGATCGATGCTGATCTAGCGGCAGTGAGATCGCAGGTCGAGGCATTGGCTGCGCGGCAAGGCGGCTGAGAGCATGCCGATCTCCACATATCTGCAAAGCCTTCGCGAACATGTCGGCACCGCCTTGCTCTTGGTACCGGCCGTGACGGCGATCATCCACAACGAACAGGGCGAAGTGCTGATGGTGTACACCACCGACGAGATGTGGGGTACGCCAGGGGGAGCAATCGACCCGGGCGAAAGTGCGGCCGAAGCGGTTGTCCGTGAAGTTCGCGAAGAACTCGGGGTCGAGGTTGTACCCCGAGCCGTCCTGGCCGTATTCCGGCAGCACATCGTGTACCCCCACGGCGATCAGATGGATTACACCTCGATTGCCTTCCGATGCGATGTCGTCTCCGGCGATCTATCGCCTGGCGACGGTGAGGTCCTGCGTTGGCAGTGGGTGACGCCCGACGAGGTCGCCAGGCAAGGCGTACCGATACCGATTCACGTGCTTCGTAGCGATTACGACGGGCCGCCGGCTTTCTGATTCCGATGTATCAGTCTGGACCTAGCACTCTCATATGGGGGAGGAGCGCGCGGCGCGACCATAAGAGAGGGAACTGGAGATGACTCGGCGGATTCGGACACTCGTTTTGGGGATCGCCCTGCTGGCAAGCATGCTGGCGGGCGCGCCGGCGGCTTCGGCGCTGTCGTGTGGAGACACGGTCACGACCAACACCACGCTTGCTGGCAACCTCTCGTGCTCGGGCACCGCGCTCGTCATTGGCGCCGACGGCATCATCATTGATCTTGGTGGGTTCAGCATCTCTGGCGACGGCACTGGTTCCGGCATCTTTGATGGCGCCGGACATAGCGGATTCACAGTGCGCAACGGGCGGATCAGGAACTTCGAGTTTGGCGTGTATTTGGTCGGGCCGGCGACCGGCGTGGCGTTTCGAACGATCGAGGATCTGCGAATCCGGGACAACACCGATGCCGGGATCCGTCTTGAGAATGCCAGAGAGGTCATCGTGCAAAGGGTCCGGGTCTGGCGGAACGGCACGGCGGCCAATTCCACCGGCGAGGGACTCGACATCATCGGCAGTCTCTCCCTACAGGTGCGCGACAGTGTGTTCTTCAACAATCTCCAGAACGGTGTGCGCGTCAACCAAGGTGAGGAAGTGATTCTGATCGGCAATGTGATGCGGGACAACGCAGTGGCGGGGATCGACTATGCCAATGCGACCGACTCATTTGCCAAGGACAATCGGATCGTCCGCAACCAGGCGGGAGTCTTCTTCAGCGACTCGAGCGGTCACACGCTTGTCACCAATTCCATTCGCCACAACACCGTCGGAGTGATCGTGACCAACCCGCCGGCGGGCATATCACGACTCAACCGTTTCGAAGGCAACGGTATCTCCCGTAATGGAGAGGGGATGCTGTTCGAGGATCCGGCGACGAACGACACGATTGTGGTGGGCAACACGATCAGGCGCAACGGAGCCGACGGAATCCGGGTACTCGATGGCAAGGTCGTCTTCGAGGACAATCGTGCCGCCGCCAACGGTGGTAGCGGCCTGGCTCTTCTCGGTGGCGTCCAGGACGTCAACGGAAATGTCGCGGTGAGCAACGTCGGATGGGGAATCTTCGTGGGAGCTGCGACAGTGACGGGAGCATCGAACGTCGCCACTGGTAACGGGGCCGGAGACTGCAATCAGCCTGGTCTCTGCTGACCGGAGAGAGCTCGACGGGAGAGGGTGCGCTCCGCAGGGGGCGTGCCCTCGTCGTTCTCGGGATTCGAAGACATGGCGCAAGGCCCTCGGCGTTGGGCCGTTCGCCTCTGGCCTGCACGAGCTGCAGTAGGGCACGATATCGGCATTGCAGCGCACAAACGCGCATGCACCGACAGGCTTAGCCGGGAGGCTTCTATATGAGTGCCCGATCCGAGGCGCAGGGGACCGTCTCATCGATTCGCCGCATCGCCGCAGTTGTGGTCGTTGCGGCTGGTGTCGTTTTGCTGATAAGCACATTCACCAACAACCTCTTTAAGGTTGGCCCCGATTTCGAAGAGATGATCGATGACTTCAGGCCGATGCTCGCTGAAGAGTCGATCGCCTCGGCGAGGGCCGATCTGGCTGTTCTCGACGGCGTCGGCACAGAGTTCCAGACTGCGATCGTGCCCGCGTTGTCGCAGCAACTCGACATGACCGCCGAGGAGTTCATGGGCTTCACTGCTAGCAGCTTCCCTGACGTTGCTGCCGGCGTTGGCGCGCTTCCCGAAATCGTGCCGACATTCAATGGACTCATCGACACGCTTGACAGCCAGCGCGATTTGTTCGATTCGGCTGACGCCATCCCGACCGAGTCGCTGCCGGCGACCACGGTTCCGTTTGGTCTGTTCTTCGCAGGGTTGGCTTTGATCGTGGCGGGAGTGTTCCTCTTCCGACCGGGCAATCTTGGACTGGCGCTGACTGGGGGCTTGGGTGTGGGGATTCTCATCGCGACCCTGGTGCTCTCGTTGATTCCGAAGGCCGCCGACGCCGACGACCTGAACGCGAATCTCGAGCCGATCTACACACCGGAACTCGTCACTCAGGCCAAGGGCGCTCTCGGCGTCATCGGCGCAATGGGTACGCAGATGCAGGGCGAGATGCTCCCGGCACTCGGCCAGCAGCTTGGGATGACCGGCGAGCAGCTCAATGGGTTCCTCGGAGAGAACTTCCCGACGACCGCTCAGGCCCTCCAGACGCTCCCAGATTCCTTGGGTCGTTTCCAGGGCCTGGTCACGGCCTTTGACGAGAACTTGGACAACTACGACACCATCAAGCCGGTGGCCTTCAGCCCCATTATCTGGACGCTGTTCATTGCCGGATTGGTGACATTGGCCGCATTCGCGGTAGCGGCGTTCTGGCGTAGCAAGGACAGCTTTGTTACGCCGGGCCGGTTGACCCCCGACAAGCCCAAGGTCGGTTCCAACGCCTGACCAGGCTGGGCCGACACAGATACCATCAGAATCACCCGCCGGGCCCTGCCGGCGGGTGATTCGCATGGGCGATCCCCGGTTCCTTTTGCATCGCGTCAGAAATCCGTTCGGAACGCTTGTGCGATGCGATGTCTTGCCGACGGATGCCTCAGCATGAAAAAGAACCAACACCTTGTGTTCAAGTGGGTGCTGGGCGGGGTACTGCTTGGCATAGGCCTAGTCGCCGTATCCTGGACTGTCGCCATTGTGAGTCACGGTTCTTCAAGAACCATCATGGACGCGCTCAACGACCAGCCGACCCTCTGGGTCACCAACACAGCGCCGCTTGTCTTTGGTCTGATCGGTGCCGTCATCGGTGGCGCTCATGCCAAGCTCGCCGGCATCCAGGCCCAGACGCAGGACCTGGCTGAACGTGTCGCCAAGGAATGGACCGCTGAGATCCACGAAGGCAACGTCAACACCGCTAAGACGGCCGAGTTGCGCTCCAAGTTCTTTGCGGCACTTTCCCACGACATGCGGACGCCGCTCACGGCGATTCTTGGCTATACCGACCTCGCCGAAGACCCCGACGCGGGAATCGATGAAGAGACGGTGCACGAATTCTTGCGGGACATTGGTGACAGCGCCCGCCAACTACTCAAGATCATCGGCGACCTGATGGATGCCGCCAAGATGGAAGCCGGGCGGATCGAGCTGATGGTCGACGACGTCGACGGTGATGAGATTGCAGACCAAGTGTCCAAACACATGAGCGCCCTGGCCGAAGAGGAGAAGCTCGAGTTGGTGACCGATCTCCGCGCGGGAGTGCCGGTTCGGGCCGACCAGCAACGTTTCCGCCAGATCTTGATCAATCTGATTTCCAACGCCCTCAAGTACACGGCCGAGGGCACCGTAACCGTGCGTTCCTACCAAGCCGGTGAGCTCATTGTCTATGAGGTCGATGACACTGGCTACGGGATCTCTGCCGAGGACATGCCCAAGGTGTTCACCGCATTCGAGCAAACCGACGCTGCCAAACAACGTATCGACAGCACCGGTCTTGGCCTGCCCGTCAGCCTCGGAATGGCGCAGGCCATGGGTGGCACGATTCAAGCCACCTCACTTGGCGCCGGTCACGGGTCCACCTTCCGGCTGGTCCTCCTCACCGGTACCGGTGAGGAGATGGAGCTGAAGATGGCTTCGCTGCCGCAGCTGCTAGCCGCGTAGGCAGGTCATCACGGTGTTCGATCAGTGGCGCAATTTGCCGCAGGATTGGCCAGTTGGATTGCTACGGTTTTGTTCACCGCGCGCCAGCTCACACCGATAGGTCTCCTGTAGGCCGCTGCGAGGCGCCACAAGGGAGAGACCGTGCTGTTCAACTCATGGGAGTTCGCCGTTCTCTTTGTTGTGACGGCGGTCGCGTATCGATTCCTGCGATCTGTTGGTTGGCGGCAGTGGGCATTGCTCGGCGCCTCATACGCGTTCTACGCAGCGTGGGACTGGCGATTCCTCAGCCTCATCTGGCTATCCACGCTGGTCGACTACACCGCGGCGCTCTACATGCGGCGCAGCCCCCATCGACGAGGAATGCTGCTGGCGACGAGCATCTTCGTGAACCTCGGGATTCTGGGGACGTTCAAGTACTTCGGCTTCTTTGCAGAGAGCGCAGCTCAGTTCCTCAACAGTTTCGGGCTTCAGCTGAACCCCTCTACGGCGTCGCTCATCCTGCCCGTCGGGATCAGCTTCTACACCTTCCAGACAATGGCCTACACAATCGACGTGTGGCGCGGCAGGGTCGAGCCTGAGACGAATCTGCGCCAGTTCGCTCTCTACGTTGCGTTCTTCCCGCAACTGGTGGCCGGCCCGATCGAGACCCCTCGTCACCTGATGCCTCAGTTGGCTGCTCTCGCTACGCCTCGCGGCGGTCAGGTATTCGACGGGCTCTTGCTGTTCCTGACCGGCTTGTTGCGCAAGGTGCTGATCGCCGACACCATCGCCGCGTTCGTCGACCCGGTATTTGCCGGTCCAGGTACCGCCAGTAGTGCCGACCTCGCAATTGCCACCATCCTGTTCGGGCTGCAGATCTACGCAGACTTCGCCGGCTACACCGACATGGCTCGTGGTTTGGCGCTGATGTTCGGAGTAGATCTCATCGTCAACTTCCGGCAGCCGTACTTTGCGACGTCCCTGGCTGACTTCTGGCGGCGCTGGCACATTTCGCTCTCGACTTGGCTTCGCGAATACCTGTACATACCGCTGGGCGGTAACCGGGGTTCCAAGGCGGCGACCTACCGGAACCTGATGGTGACCATGCTCCTTGGTGGTCTGTGGCATGGCGCCTCATGGAACTTCGTGATCTGGGGAGGCCTGCATGGTGTCGGCCTCGCGTGGGAGCGGTGGCGCGCCGACAGGGGCAGACAATTCGGAGCGTTGTCGGGCTGGGTTGTCACGATGTTGATCGTGTTCGCGGCGTGGATCTTCTTCCGAGCGCCGACTCTGGACGTGGCCTGGTCGGCAGTCGTCGGTATTGCATCGGTTCGGGGGGCAGTCTCCGCGTCGCTGCTTGGTGTATTAGCGGCAGCGGTAGCCGCGACACTCCTCCTCGATCACCCTGACGCGCTTTGGTCTGAGCCGCGAATCGTGCGGTCATGGTCGGCGGCTCGCCGTGGCGCCTACTACGCCCTTGCGGTCCTGGTCCTGGTGCTCGCCGCCCCGGCCGCCGAGATTCCCTTCCTCTATTTCCAATTCTGATGACCGATCCAACCACTCCCGAGACAGGACCTCGCCGGCGGCGCCTCGTTGCTGGTGCCCTGGCGCTCGCCATCTTGCTGTTGTTCGAATTTGGTGTTGCCCGAACCAAGTGGGCCTATGAACAGACGCCCGGGGTCTTCGTCAACTCGATCTACGCCCTCGAGGACAACGTCATCGCTCCAGGTCCTGAACCGAGAGTGCTTGTGTTCGGCTCGAGTCGACTCCAAGACTCGATCTCCCCGCGTCTGCTCGAGGCCGAACTCGAGCTCGACACAGGCGAGGCCATGAATTTGGCGTTCCCCTTTGGAGATGTTGTCGCCAGCCGGCTGCTCTACGAGCGCAACCGAGAGAAACTGAGCCGCGCCCGCATTGCCATCATCGGCGTCGAGATGTGGGATCTCTTTGGTGAACGCCAACTCGATCCGATCCAGGAGTTCTTTCTCCCGATGGACCAGCGTTTGGAGCATCACGGGAAGGATCGGTTCTCGCTGCTGATCAGCTCGGTGTGGAAGACGTACGCAATGCGCAAGATGGCAGGGCACGTAGCGGGAGGGGTATTGCGGGGTGGGCCAGACCTGGGCCCGCTAACCACGGACGGCCGCCTCAAGTACTTTGCCGATGGAGGATTGGGGCCGTCGTCGATCGACGCCGGCGCACAGTTCGATGACCGATTTGCGGCGCTGGAAGAACATGAAACGTTGATAGGGCGGGGCGATCGCGACGAGCTGCAGCGGTTTATCGATCTGCTGGTCGGCGATGGCCTCCGTGTTGTCGTCGTACATCTCCCAATGCGGCGTGATTTTGTCCCTGAGGTTGATGGGCGCTTGCCCACGGTGATGGCAGAGACCCAAAGCCTCCTCGATTCGCTGGTGGGCCCGGAACTCGTCGTCATGGAGACGAGCCTCGAAGTCATCGGCATCCCGGACAACTACTTCCGAGACTTCGGCCACGCCGCCGAACCGGCGGTGGCTCCGCTTACGTCCTACCTCGCCTCGCTCCTCGCCGGTTTGGCTGGGCCTTGAGCGCTCAAGGCTGACGCTTCGGCCGTCCACCGTAAACTCCCTGGCGATGACTTCCGGACCCACTGTTTGGCTCGAGACGCTCGGGTGCTCCAAGAACCAGGTCGATTCCGAAAAGGTGACCTCGATGATCGGCGAGGCCGGCTATCGCGACGCGGCCTCTCCCGAGGAGGCAGACGTGGTCATGGTCAACACCTGCGCCTTCATCGAGGCAGCCCGGCAGGAGTCGGTTGACGTGATTCTCGAGATGGCTGAGACCAAGCGTGCCGATGCCAAGTTGATCGTCATGGGCTGCATGGCGCAGCGCTACGAAACCGAACTGGTAGCGGCTCTCCCCGAGGCCGATGCGGTGGTCCGACTCGATCGGTATCCCGAGCTTGTGGGTCAGTTGGACCACATGACAGAGTGGCAACCTCTGCGCATCACCGCCGCCCCCACATCCAATATGGACATCCTGAGGCGTACCTCTCGACCGACCCCCAGCACTCCTTACGCATACGTCAAGATTGCGGAAGGCTGTGACAAGGGCTGCACCTTCTGCGCTATCCCGCTGTTTCGCGGCAAGCAGGAGTCTCGGGTGCCGGTGAACATTCGCGGCGAGATGGAGCATCTGACCACCGCCGGCGTCGGGGAGATCGTGCTCGTAGCCCAGGACCTCGCCGCCTATGGCAGAGATATCAAGGCTTCCGGTTCCGAGGGCATTGTGGACCTGCTGAAGTTCGTGACTGATGTTGAGGGACTGCGGCGACTGCGGTTGTACTACCTGTATCCGCGGGAAATCCGCCCGGCATTGATTGAGGAGATGGCTGGGAACCCGCTGATCGCCAACTACTTCGATCTCTCGCTACAGCACTCCTCGCCGGCGCTGCTGCGAGGCATGAAACGGCCCGGCAGTGGCGAGGGGCACATGTCACTCATCGAGTCGATCCGCTCTGCCGCCCCGAATGCCGCAATGCGCTCCAGCTTCATCGTGGGTTTCCCGGGCGAGACCGAGGAGGACGTCGAGAATCTGGCCGAGTTCCTTGCGGCCGCACAGCTCGACTGGGCCGGGTTCTTTCCTTTTTCGGCCGAAGAGGGAACTCCGGCCGCCGAATACGACAACCAGGTGGATGAGGAAGAGAAGGCGGAGCGGCTTCGCTACCTCCAGGCCGTTCAGGAGGACATCACGACCACCCGTAACGGCGCTCAGATCGGCAACGAAGTCGAGATTCTGATCGACCAAGTCGAGGATGGTCAGCCGGTCGGCCGCTCCTATCGGCAGGCCCCCGAAATCGATGGTGTCATCCTGCTCGACCGTGGTGAGCCCGGCGACTGGGTCCGCGGCAAGGTCACCGGGGGATATGGGACCGACCTCGTTGCCGAAGTGATCGGCTGAGACAGTGAATCCCGATGGGACGTTCGGACTCACTGTCATCCCGGTGCTGCTGGCGTCCCTGGCTCTGGTGGCAATCGCGGTGGCGATTTCGACACGGCTGCGCGTTGGGATCGAGAAGTCGATCGTCTGGGCCGCCATCCGGGCAACCGTTCAGCTGCTGGCCGTTGGGTTGTTGTTCACCGTTATCTTCGACTCCGGCCTGGCCGAGCTTTGGGCCTGGCTGTGGGTGGCAGCCATGGTGGCCGTTGCGGTGACAGTGGTGTTGCGCAGGGCCCCGAAGGTGCCGGGGATCCTGTTGCCCGCGGTCGCCGCCGTGACCGGATCCGCGGCCCTCAGCGTGATCGTGGTGTTCGGCTTTGGTGTGCTCGAGCTGGAGCCGGTTCGCCTTGTGGTCGTGGTCGGGATAACGCTCGGCAACGCAATGCCGGCCGCCGTTGGTGGGGTGGCGCAGACTGTTTCACTCGTGCGCGGACGACCCGGTGAGATCGAGGCGCTTCTGGCGCTGGGAATGAGGCGGCCCGAGGTGGTGCGCTACCTGGCGCCCCAGGCGGCTCGCCTGGCGATGGTGCCGCAAATCGAAAGAACCAAGGTTGTCGGCTTGATTGCGTTACCGGGAGCGATGACAGGTCTACTCCTGGCAGGTGTCGCCCCACTCGACGCCGTCGTTCTCCAGCTGCTGGTGATGCTGATTGTTCTTGGAGCCGTTGCTGTGTCCGTCCTGTCGACGGTGCTATCCGTTGCCGGAACTGCCGTCTCGCCAGAGATGACGTTGGCCGGTTGGGCCTCCGACCGTGAGTCCTGAGAGGGCACTCGGCTAGGTGGCGGTTGGGTGATCGGCCGAGTCTTCTTGGAGAGTCGTATCAGGCATCCAGTATTCAGTACTGAATACTCGCTACGTGATACGCCCCCAACCGTGCCTATTGGCGCGTCCTCTAAGGTCACGCCATGAGTTTTTCGGTCGAGTTCATCGCAGTCGGGACTGAGTTGCTTCTCGGCCAAATCGTCAATACCAATGCGAGCTGGATTGGGTCCCGGTTGGCCGATGCCGGCTTGGCGCACTATCGCCAGGCCGTCGTCGGAGACAACCTCGATCGGGTCGTCGAGGCAATTCGGGCGGCCGGCGCCAGGGCCGATGTCGTGATCCTGAGCGGCGGTCTCGGACCGACCCGGGACGATCTGACACGCGAGGCGATGGCGGTGGCGGCCAGTGTCGAGCTGCAGCGCGACGAGGACTACGCGGTTCGTCTGCGCGCCTACTGGGAACAGCGCGGCCGCGAGATGCCCGAGTCGAACCTCAAGCAAGCCGACCAGCCGGCAGGAGCGATTCCGCTCGAAAACCCCAAGGGCACCGCGCCGGGCCTCCGGCTGGATATGGGTGACACCGTGCTGTTTGCGGTGCCTGGCGTGCCGGCGGAGCTGCACCCGATGTTCGACAACTACGTGATGCCGGCACTTCGCGATCTTGCTGGGGGCGGCGACGCTGTGATGGTGTCGCGACTGATTCGGACGTGGGGTGAGTCAGAATCGATGGTCGGTGAGATCCTCGACGATCTCTTCGACTCCTCGGACAATCCCACGCTGGCCTTCTTGGCTTCGGCCGGCGAGATCAAGGTTCGATTGACTGCTCGCGCGACCACTGCGGCGGCTGCTGAGGACCTCATTGCTCCTATCGAGGCTGAGGTGCGCAATCGGTTGGGAAGCAGAGTCTTTGGGTCAGACGGCGACACGATCGAAGAGGTGATCTACGCGTTGCTGCGAGTTCGAGGCTGGTCGTTGGGCACCGCCGAGTCGGCAACGGGCGGCATGATTGCGGCCCGGCTGACAGCAGTGCCGGGATGCAGCGACACTTTCCGCGGTTCGATCGTCGCCTATCAGGAGGACATCAAGGTCGGCATGCTCGGCGTAGCCGCAGCAACGATCGCCGACCACGGAGTCGTCAGCGAACCTGTGGCGTTGGAGATGGCGGCCGGCGCCGCCTCCGCGCTTGGCGTCGATGTGGCGGTTGCGATCACCGGCAGCGCCGGCCCTGATCCCCAAGACAAGCCAATCGGCACCATGGTGCTGGCCGTGCGAACTCCGGAAGGCTCACACGTCCGCACGCTGCACCTGCCCGGCGATCGTGAACGAGTCCGCACCTACACGACAACCTCGGCCTTGCATCACCTGCGCCTGGCGCTCCAGGGAGCGCTGTGATGGGTTCTGACCGGCGCCTGTTCCTGGCTGCGGCGCTCGACGATGATGCCCGCCACGCATTGGCGGCATTCCTGACGGGTACCGAGATGCCTGAGATTCCGGGAAAGCGGGTGCCGGTTGCGAACTGGCACATAACGCTGCGCTTCCTCGGACGATCCACCTCGCTGCAGCAGGACAAGGTGCTGGCGGCGCTCGACCAGGAACTCGACCATGAGCCCTTCACCATGGGCTTCGGAGGCCTCGGTACGTTCCCCTACGCCGAGAAGGCGACCGTTGTATGGCTGGCCGTGGACCACGGTGGAGATGACCTGGTCGATTTGGCGGTGTCATGCGAGCGAGCTGCCGTTATTGCCGGCTATGACCCCGAGGAGCGTCCGTTCCATCCGCATCTCAGCTTGGCTCGGGTACGACCCGCAGAAAACCTGACTCGACTCGTCGAGGATTTTCCGGCGTTTCCAGGACGGATGATGGTCGACAGCGTTGTGCTCTTTGAGTCGATCAGCTCACCGGATGGAACCCGGTATCGCGAATTGGATCGTGTCGCTCTGTGATTGTCGCCGCAGGCGGGGCGCCGGCGAATAGGGTTAGTTGATGTTGAACCTGGATCGCTCATATACCCGCCGTGAGGTTGTCGACTCGGCGGGCAACCCTGTTGTGTTGGTGACCGAGAGGCTGGCCGTCCGATTCGGGGGATCCCAAGCGACGCTGGAAGGCGCCTACGAGAGGCCACTTCATGTCGAGCACCAAGGCACGGCAACCCCCATCGTCGATCTTGTGATGATCGCCAAATCGGTCGGCCTGCTACTTGTGCTGGCCGCCACAATCGTGAGGACGGTGCGCGGTGACTGACAGCAACTTCGTAGACAGAGTGGGGGAGCGGACCGCAGAACTGATGCGCTCCTTCTACGGCGACGCCTCGCCGGCGACGGTGTTTTCGGAACCGCACCTTGTTGGAGACGAGCTGGTATTCACAGCAGGCGCATGGGAGAGGGTTGGCGGGTTCGGCTTTGGTGGCGGCGGTGACGAAATGGACAATGGCGGCGGCGGAGGTGGTGGCGGTGGAGTGTCCGAGGCCCGGCCGGTTGCCGTGATCCGAGTGACTCCGCAGGGCACCGAGGTGACTCCCGTTGCAGACGTAACCAAGATCGCCGTGACGGTCATCTTGTCTGCGCTCGGCGTGTGGCGAGCCCTGAAGTCCTAGGCCTGATGTCAGAAGTCGCGAGTTGCCAGTTACCGGTTACCAGTAGGAATGCAACGAGCGGATCTGAGCCGGTAACCGGTAACTGGCAACTGATAACTTGCCCAATACCTGATACCGCTCATGAGATGCGTGGATAGTAGACATCGAACGTACGTTCGCCTATCCTCCCGTGAGTCACATTGCTGTAGTTTTGTCGCACCCGGCCGGTAGCTTTCCAGTCAACCAGCAAATCACAGCAGAACCTGCAAACCGGGAAGGGAACCTGATGGCTAAAGACGAGAAGATGGACAGGGACAAAACCCTCGACATGGCAATGTCCCAGATCGAGCGTCAATTCGGCACGGGCGCCATCATGAAGCTGAGCGACTCGACCGTCCGCAACGTCGCCGCCATCCCCACCGGAGCGATATCACTCGACCTCGCTTTGGGCATAGGCGGATTGCCGCGCGGCCGCATCGTAGAGATCTACGGTCCGGAGTCCTCGGGCAAGACAACCCTGGCCCTCCATGTGATCGCAGAGGCGCAGCGCAACGGTGGCATTGCGGCATTCATCGACGCCGAGCACGCGCTCGACCCGATCTACGCGAAGGCGCTCGGGGTTGATGTTGATGAATTGCTCATCTCGCAGCCGGACACGGGCGAGCAGGCGCTCGAAATCACCGACATGCTGATCCGCTCAGGCGCGCTCGATGTTGTTGTCATCGACTCCGTGGCTGCTCTGGTGCCACGAGCGGAGTTGGAGGGCGACATGGGCGACACTCACGTCGGCCTGCAGGCTCGCCTCATGTCGCAGGCGCTGCGCAAATTGGCCGGAACAATCAATCGTTCCGACACCACCGCCGTCTTCATCAATCAGTTGCGGGAGAAGATCGGCGTCATGTTTGGTTGCTTCCAGTATTCGACCCGGGTGACACTCGCCGACGGTACTCAGGAGAAGATCGGCAAGATCGTCAACCAAAAGATGGACGTCGAGGTCCTCGCGGTCGATCCGGACACGGGCACGGTCGAGCCGAAACGAATCGTCAACTGGTTTGACAATGGCGCCGCCGACGAGTTTCTCCAGTTCACGGTTTACAAGCCTGAAGGTAATGGGCGTGCGCAGTTTGCTGCTACCGCGGCGCATTCGATTGCTACTCCTAGCGGCTGGAGCACAGCTGCCGAGTTGGAGGTGGGTGACAATGTGCTGATGCCGCTCACCCACTACTTGTCGCCACAGCAACGTCAGGTTGTGTTGGGTGGGCTGATGGGCGATGGGTCGGTTTCGCGCAAGCGGATGAGTGGCGCCGGCGTCACAGTCAAGTCGCGGTACCGCTTCGGCCATGGGCCGAAACAAGACGACTACGCGTTGTGGAAGGCTTCATTGCTCGAGGGTGTACCGACCTCAGTTAGTCGCCATACCAAGGGTGGATGGATGGTCGAGACGACTCCGCTCGCGGAGCTCGATGAGGTTCGTGACGCTGTCTACCTGGGAGACAAGAAGGTCTTTAGCTGGGACTATCTGAAGGAACTCACTCCGCTCGCTTTGGCTATCTGGTACATGGATGATGGAGGATTCCAGGTCCGCCGTAATGACGGTTCAGCGGGGCGATCAGAGATATGTGTCCAGGCCATGGAGTCCACTACCCGCGACCGGCTTCGTAGTTATCTGGCCGATACGTGGGGTCTGAGCGTCAAGTTGACCAACCGCGGCGGCAACGCGGTTCTCACGTTTGACCGAGATGGAACTGAGAACCTTCATTCGCTCATCAGCTCGTATGTCCCCGAATGCATGGACTACAAGTTGCTTCAACACCACCGAGGTCGCTTTGCCGTAGATGTTGAGGCGGCCCAGCCGGAGATGAAGTTGACGCCGGTACCCGTGCTGTCAATCAAGACCAAGCCACCGACGCGGAGTATGCGCAAGTTCGACATCGAGATCGAGGGGCATCACAACTACCTGGTGGATGGTGTGATGGTTCACAATTCTCCCGAGACGACTCCGGGCGGCCGAGCACTGAAGTTCTACTCCAGTGTGCGGGTCGACGTGCGCCGTATCGAAGCGATCAAGCAGGGAACCGATAACGTCGGCAACCGGGTCCGCGCCAAGATCGTCAAGAACAAGGTTGCCCCTCCGTTCCGTCTGGCCGAGTTCGACATCATGTTCGGTGAGGGCATCTCACGAGAGGGCAGCTTGCTCGACGTCGCCGTGGACCAGGGCATTGTTCGTAAGGCGGGCGCCTGGTTCACCTACGAGGGAGATCAGCTGGGACAGGGCCGGGAGAAGGCGAAGTTGTTCCTGCGGGAGAACCCAGAGATCTCCATGCAGCTCCAGGATCGGGTATTGAAGGCCGTTGGCCTGATCGAGGACCCCGAAGCCGAGGCTGAGGCCGCAGCGGCCGCGGCCGAGGAAGCCGCCGGCGACGCAGAGGCCGCCGATGAAGCCGCCGAAACCGAATAAATTCGACGTTTCGGCAAAAAGGGCGCGAAAAACGGTTCCGGTCGCTTTCGATGTGGAGTACGATCGGTGTTCCACACACTTGAAACACCTAACACACAAGAAGAACTGAGACGCTAGGTCGAATGTTGGCTATGAACCACTCTGGAGGTGCAGCGCTGTAGGGCTCCGATTTCCTGCTGTTCGTTGTTGATGTGACTGTGTGTGCCGGGCCGTGAGGCTCGGCACTCTGCGTTTCGGTGCTGGAAGCGAGGAGAAGATGGAGAACCCGTTGCTCGTCACCGCGTTGATCGCGATCTCGGTCGGGCTGGTCGCCTTCTTCTCCGGCCGCGAGGTCCACAGGCGACGAACCCGCGAGGCTACCCAGGCGGCAGAAAAGGTTCTCAGTGAAGCCCGTATTGAAGCGCAGCGCACACTGTCTCGGGCGGAAGAGGACGCCAGGGCGCTAGCCGAGAGTTATCGCGAACGTGAGATCGAGGGCCTCGAGCATCGCCGTGTCGAGGTCAGCTCACTCGAGGATCGCCTCGAGCAGCGGGAATCGACCCTCGAGCAGCGAGCCGCCAACCTCGCCCAGCGTGAAGAGCGCATCCTCTCCAAGGAAGAGGAAGCGGCGGCGATACAGCGCGACGCTGAGTCGATGCGCGAGGAAGCGCGAGGCAACCTCGAACGGCTTGCCGGTTTTGATGCGAGCGCGGCGAAGGACGAGCTACTTCAGAAGGTGGAGGACGAAGGGCGTCGCGAAGCGATGGTGCTCATGCGCGACCTTGAAATGAAGGCGCGGGAAGAGGCCGACCGCCGGGCCCGGCGGGTTCTCGCCACGGCCGTCCAGCGTCTCGCTGCTGAAGTGGTGTCATCGACCACGGTCTCGTTGGTCGTGCTGCCTTCTGACGACATGAAGGGTCGCATCATCGGCCGTGATGGCCGCAACATTCGAACCTTCGAGGCCGTGACCGGCGTCAACCTGATCGTGGACGACACTCCTGAGGCAGTGTCGGTGTCTACATTCGACCCGGTCCGCCGGGAGGTCGCACGGATAACGCTGGAACGGCTGGTCGAGGATGGCCGCATCCATCCAGCGTCGATCGAAGAGAACTACGAGAAGGCTCGCGACCAGGTAGAGCAGAGCGTGCGCGACGCCGGGGAGTGGGCTCTCCTAGAAGTCGGCATGAGCCGCGTCCATCCCGAGCTAGTCACGTTGCTGGGCCGCCTCAAGTACCGAACCTCGTACGGACAGAATGTCTTGAACCACCTGGTGGAGGCTGCCCAAATCGCCGCGATGCTGGCTGCCGAGCTCGGCATCGATCCCGATGAAGCCAAGCGGGCCGCGTTCCTCCACGATATTGGCAAGGCAGTTACCCATGAGGTCGGCGGCAGCCACGCACTGATTGGTGCGGAGATAGCGCGCCGCTTCGGAGAAGATGCCGGCATCGTGCACGCCATCGAAGCCCACCACAACGAGGTGGAACCGCGAACCCTGACTGCGGTGCTGGTGCAGGCGGCGGACGCCGTGTCGGCGGCTCGCCCTGGTGCTCGGCGCGAAGCGCTCGAGAGTTATGTGCGCCGACTCGAGCAGCTGGAAAAGATAGCGTCGTCGTTTGAGGGTGTTGATCGAGTATTCGCCATGCAGGCTGGACGTGAAGTCCGTGTCGTTGTGGACCCCGGCGAGGTCGATGACCTCTCCTCTGCGGACTTGGCTCGCCGAATCGCTCGCAAGCTCGAAGACGAGCTGCAGTATCCGGGCCAGATCGAAGTGACGGTGATTCGCGAGTACCGGGCCCGCGACTACGCCAGATAGTGGTAACTGGCGGCCCTTAGCCTCTATCGAATGAGGCCCGAGCTGTGTCACGCTGACACAGAGTGTTCTCTCGAATCACCCGCGTTTCCCGACGCCTGGTTGGCGTGCTCGTGGCGGCGACTCTCGCAGCCGCCGCTGCTACCGGCCCGGCGATCGCCACCGAGGGTTTGAGCGATGTCGCCGATGAGATGTGGTACACCATCGATGGCGACGAAGTGGCGGTGCATCTCTACTTCTATTGGTCGCCAACCTGCCCGCACTGCCAGGCGGCGCGCCCGTTCATGGATTCGCTTGCTGACGACAATCCGTGGATTGAGCTGCACTCGCACGACATAACCAGACTGTCGGGCACAGAGATTGAATTCGCCCAGGCCCTCGAAAGCCATGTAGGCGACGAGATCCAGGGGGTCCCGGCCTTCTTCTTCTGCGAAAGTCTCCACACCGGGTTCAGCGACGCGGCAACGACCGGAGCTTTCTTGGAAACCCAGCTGGCGACTTGCCACGCTGAGCTCGCTGCGGGCCTGGAGCCTGTTGCCATTGAGGAAGAGCCGATCAGCCTGCCAATCGTCGGCGAGGTGGATGCCAATGACGTTTCGCTGCCGATCTTCACCGTGACGCTCGCCGCCTTGGATGCATTCAACCCGTGCGCCTTCTTTGTCCTGCTGTTCCTATTGAGCTTGCTTGTGCATGCCCGCAGCCGGTCGCGGATGGCGATCATCGGCGGCATATTCGTGCTGTTCTCAGGGATCATCTACTTCGTCTTCATGTCCGCCTGGCTCAACGTGTTCCTCTTGGTGGGCCCACTTCGGATCATCACTGCGGTGGCTGGGATTGTCGCCTTGGCGTTGGCGGCTGTGAACATCAAGGACTACTTCATGGCAGGCGTCGGTCCGTCACTTTCGATTCCTGAGGGGGCCAAACCCGGGTTGTTCAGGAAGATGAGGGGACTGACGTCGGCCAGCAGCTTCGGAGCGGTGGCATTTGGATCGGCAACCCTGGCGATCGCTGCCAATAGCTATGAGCTGCTGTGCACCACGGGGTTCCCTCTCGCATTCACCCGAGTGCTCACTCTCAACGACCTGCCGACCGGCACGTACTACTCATACCTGTTGCTGTACAACGTTATCTACATCCTCCCACTGCTGGCGATCGTGGCTGTGTTCGTTTGGAAATTGGGCTCGCGCAAGCTGGGGGAAAAGGAGGGCCGCGTCCTCAAACTACTGTCGGGCACAATGATGGCGGGTCTCGGTCTTGTGATGCTGTTCAGTCCCGATCTCCTTGGGAACGCCATGACTGCCGTGGCGCTTCTGGTGGCAGCGATCGTCGTCACCTTTGTGGTGGCCAAAGCAGAAACGTGGCGATCGAAGCGCGCTGCGCACTAGCCGCCGTCGATTTCTCCGTGAGCGAGGCCGGTGCGATCTGGCGGCCGGCTAGCGCCAGGGCGTCCGGGTCTGCTCCTGGTCGGATTACCCTTCCGGCCATGACCGACGCCGTCCTACTTGGTATGCCGACTCGCAAGCCGCCGCGGGTAGCGTCGCGCGCCGGTCGGAGCTATTTCGTACGAACGTACGGCTGCCAAATGAATGAGCATGACTCAGAACGGATCAGCGGCCTACTGGAGTCTGATGGCATGGTGGCCGCCGACTCGGCTATCGAGGCTGATGTTGTCGTCCTCAACACCTGCACCATTCGTGAGAACGCCGACCAGGCTCTCTACGGGTACCTGGGATCGTTGAAAGCGGAAAAGGTCAACCGGCCCGGCATGCAGATCCTCGTCGGCGGATGTATGGCGCAGCGCGATCGCGACGTCATCTTGAACCGTGCCGCCTGGGTCGATGTGGTGTTCGGGACCCACAACACCCATCGGGTTCTCGATCTCCTTGATCACTCCGAGGAATGGGGTCCGGTGGCCGAAGTATGGGACGAGACAACCTCGGTTGAGGACATGCCCTCGATGCTTCCAGCCAATCGGGATTCCGAACACTCTGCATGGGTGACAATCACGATCGGGTGCAATAACTCCTGCACCTTTTGCATTGTCCCGATGGTGCGAGGCCGCGAGATCAGCCGTCGCCCTGGTGACGTGATCGGTGAGGTGACCCGGTTGGCGAATGACGGTGTCGTTGAGGTCACCCTGCTTGGTCAGAATGTGAACTCGTATGGTCGGGATCTCGATGTCAACGGCCGGAGCCCGATCTTCGCCGACTTGCTGCGACGTGTCGGCGAGGTGGATGGCATCCGCCGCATTCGTTACACGAGCCCTCACCCGAAGGACTTCAGGGAAGATGTCGCTCTGGCGATGGCGGAGACCGAAGCTGTTTGTGAGCAGCTCCACCTGCCGCTTCAGAGTGGCAGCACCTCGATCCTGGCCGCCATGCACCGCGGTTACAACGGCACGCGGTTCCTCGAGAAGTTGGCCATGGCCCGAGACATCATTCCGGACTTGGCGGTGTCGACGGACATCATCGTGGGTTTTCCTGGCGAGACGGACCAGGACTTCCAAGACACCCTCGATGTGGTCGCCGCTGCCCAGTTCGACTCCGCATTCACCTTCCAGTTCTCGCCACGTCCCGGTACGCCTGCCGCTGAGATGGAAGGGCACGTGGATCGCGACGTGATTCAGGAACGTTTCAATCGCCTGATCGAACTGCAGAACCGCATCACGTTCGACAAGAACCGCCTACAGGTTGGCCGAGCGGAGGAAGTCCTGGTCGAGGGCCCCTCCAAGAAGAACCCGGACGTCGTTACCGCCCGGACCAGGGGCAATCGCCCCGTTCACGTCGACGGTCACTTCGATGCGGGAACGTTCATGATGGTCGAGGTTGAGCGGGCTGCTCCCCATCACCTGCACGGCCGCGCCCTCTGAGGGACACGCTTCTGGTCGTACTTGCCGTTGTCGGCCCCACTGCTTCCGCCAAGAGTTCGCTGGCTCTGCAGCTGGCTGCTGAGCTCGGCGGTGAAATCGTCTCGGTCGACTCGATGCAGGTATACCGCGGGCTCGACATTGGAACCGCCAAGCCGAGCCCCGCCGAGCAATCCGTCGTGCCGCATCACCTGATTGATGTCGTCAACCCGGAAGCCTCTTTCACGGTCGCCGAGCATCAATCTATTGGCGTGGCCGCAATCGACCACATTCTGGCCCGAGACGCGCAACCGATCGTCGTTGGAGGGTCCGGCCTTCACTTTCGAGCGCTGGTCGATCCGCTCGAATTCCCGCCAACGGACGCCGCGGTGCGAGCGGAGATCGAGGCGATGGCGCCCGCCGATGCTGCACTCGAGTTGCTCGAATCAGATCCCGGAGCGGCGGCCGCTGTTGACATGGCGAATCCGCGACGGGTCTCACGCGCCCTCGAGGTCATGCGGCTCACGGGAGTAGGCCCCACCGAGAGGTCTGGGAGTGACTCAGCCGCCGCCGTCCGGTCGTACAAACCACGCGTCCCACTCGTGGCCTTCGGCATGGACCCCGGCGATGCACTCGCCAATCGTGTCGAACGCCGCTTCGATGCGATGCTGGCAGCAGGTCTGCTCGATGAGGTTGCGGCAGTTGGAAACCGACTGGGGGTCACTGCGGCCCAGGGCGTCGGCTACAAGGAACTGGTGCCTGTCGTGCGTGGCGAGGTAACACTCGAAGTGGGCCGTGATGCCGCCATCCGAGCAACAATGGCGCTCGCCAAGAGGCAGCGGACCTTCTTCCGCAGAGATCCTCGGATTCGGTGGATTCCATGGCACGATGGTGCAGATCAGGCACTGCAGTACGCTCTCGCTGCAGTCGGCGAGGTAACCGAGGAGACAGCGTGAATTTCGTCAAGATGGAGGGCTTGGGTAACGACTTTGTCGTGGTCGAGGGTCCTGCCGAGATTTCGGCTGCTCAGGTTCAACGGTGGTGTGATCGACGCTTCGGTGTCGGCGCCGATGGGGTCCTGATGGCGACCCCTCTAGGCGGCCAGAGGGTCGCAATGGAGTATTGGAACGCCGATGGTCGTCGGGTGGAGATGTGCGGCAATGGGCTGCGGTGTATCGCCAAGCTGGCCGTCGACCGTGGCTGGGTCGAGCGGGCGCCCATGGAGATCGTGGCCGCGGTCGGTCCGTTGGGTGCTGAGGTGCTCGAAGACGGACGAGTCCGAGCCATGATGGGTCATACCGAGGCCGGTGCCGCCGCCTCGATGGAGGTCGCCGGCGTGACCGTACGGCCAGTGTCCGTGGGCAACCCACACGCCGTTCTTTTTGTTGATGAGCCGATGACCGCTCCGGTCGCCGAGTTGGGGCCGCGCATCGAGTGCGATCCGGCCTTCCCCGACGGCACCAACGTGGAGTTCGTCAAGGTTGAGTCCGGCAGTCAGATCCGGATGCGGATTTGGGAACGCGGGGTTGGCGAGACCATGGCGTCAGGAACCGGCGCCACCGCTGCCGCCTACGCATCGGCTCTATACGAAGGTGCCCAATCACCGATTGATGTCCAGCTGCCGGGAGGCAGGCTCACCGTGGAACTCATCGACGGTGAGGGATGGGTCACGGGTCCGGCCACGACCGTCTTTGAGGGAACCCTCGCCGGCTAGCTACTGCGGCGGCGGCTGTATCCATGTTTCATGGACGTGGCGCCATCGCAGTCCCCCAGGAGCCGCGGCATCAATTGTGAACAGCACGGTCGTTTGTCGTGCTGTTGTGTAGTCGGCGTGGTCGTGCCACTCCTCGTAGGTTGCGAGGACGGCGGAGCCTTCGCTCCACCGCACGATCGGGTTGTCGATCCTGATGCGTATCTGCCTGCTTCCGTGGCTGGCCAACAAGCCGGCTACGAGCACATCGGTCGGTACCACTTCGGACCCGGGGGAGATGAAGGTGAAGTCCGCGGGTATCGAGGCCAGCATGCGGGTCGGATCATCGGATTCGCCCCGAAACCAGCGCTCAAACTCGTTATGCAAAGCAACGATCTCGGCGGAGACTTGATCGGCCAATTCGGCTTCTGTCATCACCGAATCCTATGCGGTCGTGCCTGGCAGTGCCGCTTGACTGGCAATGCCGCGTTGCTGAGTTACTCGACGCGGCGCAACACGGCGACGACAAGTCCGAGAATCTCGACGCCGTCGCTGAAGACCATGGGGGGATAGTCGGGATTCTCCGCCTTCAGCACTACCCGGCCGTCGAGGCGCTGGAACCGCTTGACCGTGGCTTCCTCCCCGTTGATGAGTGCCGCGATGATCTGCCCGTCGCGCGCTGTCGGTTGACGCTTTACGACGACGAAGTCCTGGTCGAAGATGCCGATGTCGATCATCGAGTCCCCTCGCACCCGCAGCATGAACACTGGATCGTTCCCGACGAGTTCTGTCGGTAGGGGATAGATCTCTTCGATGTCTTCCTCTGCGAGGATTGGGGAACCTGCCGCAATCGATCCGACCAGCGGCACGTCGCGGACCGGGGCTCGCATCATCGAGGCCTCGCTATTGCCCGGATCGATCACTTCGAGGGCGCGTGGCTTGCTCGGATCGCGGCGAATGTAGCCCTCGCGCACCAGCGCCGAGATGTGGCTATGCACGGTGGATGGAGAGCTCAACCCGACGGCCTCGCCGATTTCTCGCACCGATGGCGGATAGCCCCGCTGGTTGACGGTGGCGAGTATGAGATCGAGGATCTGCTGCTGCCTCGCCGTAAGTGTGTTGTCCACCATCTGGTTACTCCCGTTAGATCCACATTTCACCCAATGGGTGCTTGCTGCTGGTACGAGTTTACGCCAGAAAGAGCGCGAAACCAAACATATGTTCGACTTGACACCCGAACACCTGTTCGCTTACGATGGTGTTTCTCGAACAGACGTTCGATGACTGGGGGGCCGAATCTGTCACACCCGACGGATACGGTGTCACAAGAGCTAGAGGGTGGTTGCTTACCCAACTCCCGACAGCCCTACACGGAAGCGATAGGAGGAGGCACCAGATGCCACGACATACGATCATCCCGTCAAGAGTGTTGATCGTCATCTCCACGGTAGTTGTGGCGCTGGTCCTCCTCCTCGCTTCGAGCGTCCAGGCCACGCCCGAACTGTTGGAGACCTCCGACTACAAGGTGCGGGCCGGCGACAACCTGTGGGAGATAGCCGACGACGTGACGCCTGAGGGCCGTGACGTGCGCAATACCATTGAGGCGATCAAGCGGCTCAATGACCTCGATAGCAGCGTCATTCATCCTGGCCAGCTCCTCGAAGTTCCGGTTTCGATCCAGCGCTGAGTCGCCCGAAGTGACATGGGGTGCCGTGGGCAAGCTACGCTCCGGCTCTATGCGATGCCCAATATGTACCGCTGATGACACTCGTGTCATAGACAGCCGACCCGCCGAAAGTGGGGGCGCGGTGCGGCGGCGTCGTCGCTGTGAGAGCTGCGCCCACCGATTCACCACCTACGAGCGCAGCGTGCCGTCGGCCCAGGTCCGCAAGCGGAGTGGGGCGATGCAGCCTTTCGACCCGGAGAAGGTACGAGTGGGTCTGGAGTCGGCGCTGGCCGACCGCTCCGTTCCGCCCGACACGGTCGAGCGGCTGGTAGCGCGCACCGAGGCACTTTTTGAGACGATGTCGTCGGTGACAACCGAAGACGTTGGGCGCGTGGTCCTTGATGGCCTGCGGGAGGTAGACGAAGTGGCGTATCTGCGTTTCGCTTCCGTGTACAAGGATTTCCAGGGTGCGTCCGACTTCGAGCGCGAAATGGCAGCGATGGAGGACTCGTCCGAGCCGGCCGGATAGTCGTTTCGGCTAGCCCAGCCCAGTGGCTGACCGGCTGACCTGCCGGGCCAGCGCCAGGATCCGCCCGTCGATGTCGGTGCGCAGTGCCGCCAGCGTCATCACCACTTGATCCACCAGGTTCTGCCGGTTTGTGTGCAATGTCTCGATCAGCCCTTCGGCCGTGGCGGCATCTCCCGTTCGCAAGGCGTTGAGGTAGTCGTCCTGCCACTGCGCAAAATCGGTGATCTCTGTCTCGACCAGGCTGCGGTGTCCTTCAAATGGCCCTGCCGTGGGCATCGAAGTCAACGCGGCGACGCTGTCCGCCAAGGCTCGAGCCAGATCTGCGCCCTGCTGGGTGATGGTTGCAGAGTCGGCCGTAATGGGGAGCTCGGCGACTGCGAGGACCCTGCTGAGGGCGAGCCGGTAGTCGGCGATGTCAGCAATCTCGCCGCGGATTGCAGTTGCCTCTGCTGCCATCGGCTCGAGGCCGGTCCTCGCTGCGGCCAGATCGTCAAATGGCTCTTGAGCCGTAAGCGGAAGCGGGCTGGGGACGGCTTGGTTGGCGACGTCCAGTAATCGAGCTGCGCTATCGGCAACACCGGCGAGTGATATGGCTACCAGCCCCAGATCCGCCGATTCGCTTCCCGGTTCCGTCGCCAGGGCAAGGGCTTGCTGAACCTCGGCAAGGTCGCCGTGCATCGTCATCAGCGATGTCCGCATCAGGTCGGCATGGTTCGATACCCGTTGGTCAGACACCTGTGGCATCCACCACAAAGCGAAGGCGGCGATGACTCCGAGAAGGGTGGCCAGGATCACGATGGGCCAGCGGACACTGCGGCGGGATGAGGCTGCCGTGCTCAGCTCAGAGGGCTCCCAGCCCGACAGGGGGTCCTCGGCAACGTCCACCGGCGCCAGCTCAGATGTCTGTTGCCACATGTCATTGACCACGCTGGTCGTCTTGCTGTTTGTCTCACTGTGGGAGACCTCTTGGAGCGTCGTCGGTCCACCCTTGGTCTCGATCCCGAGAAGTTTCAGGTACCACTCGCCTCGGTCGCTCTTGGTGGGCTGCCCCGTCACTCGTTGGCTCCGGTACTGTTGTCCCTCATATGCACAGCTTGAAGATACTCGTCAAACAACTTGACGCCGAGCTTCCCGTTCCCAGGCATGCCCAGCCCGGAGACGCCGGAGTTGACCTGTATGCCCGCGTCGCCGGCGAGTTGGTTGCAGGGGAGCGTACGCTCGTCCCGACGGGCGTAGCAGTAGCCATTCCGGAGGGATACGTTGGCCTCGTTGTGCCCCGATCCGGTCTGGCCATTCGACACGGCATCAGCTTGGTCAATTCGCCCGGCATTCTCGATTCGGGATATCGCGGAGAGCTTCAGGTTGTCATGATCAACCACGGGAGCGAGAGCTTCCGATACGAACGGGGCGAGCGAATCGCCCAGCTGGTGGTTGTTCCGTACGCCGCTCAGTCGTGGGAAGTTATCGGTGAGCTACCCGCCAGTGATCGTGGCGTAGGCGGCTTCGGCTCCACGGGCGCCTAGACGCTGATGAGCTTTCGAGGCCGAAGCGGTCTGGTACAATGTCGCCCCTTGCGGACGTAGCTCAGCTGGTAGAGCGCAACCTTGCCAAGGTTGAGGTCGCCGGTTCGATCCCGGTCGTCCGCTCCGAAGGGCGGTCACACAGACCGCCCTTTTCGGCGACGTGGCCGAGTGGTTAGGCAAGGGTCTGCAAAACCCTGTACCCGGGTTCGATTCCCGGCGTCGCCTCGTCGTAAGATGACGCCGGCCGCTCCTCACCGGAGCGGCCGACAATTGAGGGCGCTTAGCTCAGCGGGAGAGCGCTTCCCTGACACGGAAGAGGTCACTGGTTCGATCCCAGTAGCGCCCACCATATCCGAGCGTTGTCTTTCACGCCGTGCGCGATTCCGTGTGCGGTTTCCTATTGAGGTGTGTCGTTGTTTGAGCTCTTTGGGCGGCTCGCGCTCCAACTGCTGTTGTGACTGTGGTGGCGCCGGTTGCTGGCGCGGATAAGGTTCGATCCCAGTAGCGCCCACGGAGGGGAGCCGATTGAGGTTGCCATCTAGAGCGGAGCCTCGCAGCTGAGGTTGATCTCGCCGTTGATGCACTCGTCAATGTCATGGCCGCCACGGAGGGTGTCGACACCGGCTCCGCCGTTGAGGAAGTCGTCGCCGCGACCACCTTGAAGTTCATCGTCGCTGGGCGCGTTTTACCACCCCCCATACACCACAAGACCGGGTAGGCGCACACTCCAGCGAGCCGCGGCGTAGCATTTGAAGTGAGATCCGAGCATTGGGGGCTCTCGTGAGACGCTTGGTCGTGTCGTTCTTGCTGGCAACGACCGCGCTCATCGTCATCCCGGTGGCGGCCTTCGCCGACGCTCCGACGTGCCAGGGAGTGCCCGCAACCATCGTGGGTACCGACGGTGATGACAAGATCTACGGAACCGACGGGGATGACGTGATTGTCGGGCTCGGCGGCGACGACGAACTCTCGGGCAGGGGCGGCGATGACCTCATCTGCGGGGGCTCGGGAGACGACGAGCTCAAAGGCGGGAGCGGCAACGACACAATCAAGGGCGGCGGTGGCAGTGACGCCATCTACGGCCACGATGGCGACGACACCTTGCTCGGCGGATCTGGCCGAGACCATGTCACAGGCAACCAAGGCAGCGATGTGGTCAGCGGCAATCGATCTCGCGACACCCTCCAAGGAGGAGCCGGTGACGACACGATGCGCGGCGGACCCGGCGCCGACCTGATCGGGGGCGGCTACCTCGACTCGGCAGCTTCCGGCAACGACCTCATATACGGCGGCTCCGGCCCCGACACGATCTGGGGAGGCGAAGGCAATGCCATCGTCTTCGGCGGCCGGGGTGAAGACCGTGTCTATGGCGAAACCGGCGACGACACCCTGAATGGCGGTCCGCATGACGATCTGCTCGTTGGAGGCGCCGGCATCGATGCGGCGGTGGGCGGCGGAGGCTCTGACGACTGCTCCGCCGAGACCATCGATTGCGAGAACTCGATTCCATCACTGGGCAACGTCGAGATCACCCTCGGTCATGAGTTCGTAACCCTCAAGGGCAGAGCCCACCATCACGACCCGCTCGGTGACATCGAGTACGCCCTGAAGCGTGAAGAGTCTGGGCTGTGGGTGCAGCCCGACGGATCGATGGCCGCAGCCAAGGTGTGGCTGCCCACGACGCTCGACCCGCTCACGCAGTGGGATACCGATTGGTCGGCGTCGATCGAGCTGCGCCGGGGCCACTATCGGCTTTCGGTGCGGGCTATGGATGCCGACGGAGACAGGGACTACCTGCGACCCCGGCCAACGTTCAGTGTCCGCCGATTCGGAATGGAGATTGGCCTCATCAAGGGAGGCACCGACCTCTTCACATACTTCGACATAGAAGTGCTCCCGGATGGAACCCGGTTGGGCCGCGGCGACCGCGATGGGCGAGGCAATCCCATCCCAGCGAACGGATTTGGGCAGACCATCCGAATTCCCGGCGCCGCTCACGACGGCTTCGACTCCATCGACTTTGTCGAAGTCGCTGTGCAGGACACCACCACTGGACTGTGGCTGCAGACTGACGGCGGATTCGGCTCGGCCGAGGCACGCCACCCAGCCGATTGCCCGCAGTGTGACGAGGGCGGCTCGACCTCCTGGCTATTCGACGCCGAACTAGCCGATGGCGACTACCACTTGGTGGCCTACGGGACGCGGTTCTTCCCCGCCACTCCGGACGTGGCCCAGATTGAATGGGACTTCGCCGCCGACGGCACAATCGACGAGATGCCGACGGTGACCGTCGACCAGCCGATGGGGTCGGTGTTCCCGCCGGACGCCATCGCGTTCAGTGGAACCGCCACCGACAATTTCGGCGTCAACCGGGTCAGAGTCTCGATCCGCGACCGAGCCACGGGCTTGTGGCTGCAGTCGCTCCACCTGCCGCTCAGGTGGGACGACTACAAACGCGCGTTCCCTGTTGAGTTGGCATCGCCTGACGAACCGATCACCAACTGGTCAGTCGATGCGCTACGTGGTCGGCCGCTGGAGCTGCCACCGGGCAGCTACAACCTATCGGTTGCCGTGCACGACGGGGCGATGCATCGCGGCTCGATCAACCCATGGCTCACCTTTGAAGTAGCAGATCCGTAGAATCGCCGCACAAGCCGCCGGGCTGACCTCTGACTTCCGACGCCCACTCAATCCGAGCATCGACTCTCACGCCGTACGCGCCCCTACTGTCGCGTTTCCTTTGTCTGGTGTGCTGTCGTGTGATGTCCTTGAGCGGCTCGCGCCAGGGCAGATGTGAGTGTCCTTCCAAGCTGTGGTGGCTGGGGCGGAGAAGGTTCGATCCCAGCGGTGCCCACGAGCTGGCCAGCGGGCGTCGAGACTCAGCCAGTCGGGAGACGCGTCGTAGAACGCACCCGTCGAGTGCGCGGCCCGGACGGATGGGCCGCCCCCACCTCGCGTCCCCCGTTCCGTACGGTTGAGATGACGTTGGGCAAGCAATCGAGGTACGCCATGAGCCACATTCGACGCCGAAGGCCAACAGTCCTGCTCCTGTCCGTCGTTTTGCTGTTTGCTGTTGCTAACCCAGCATTCGCAGCCCCGGTTCACGACCAGGGACAGATATTCGGGCCGCAACGTGTGGAGGGTGCCTGACGGTGTGCGGACAAGATTCAGCATCGACTGCCTCGACGTGGATGGAACCAAGCGACGATGACCGGTCATATCACGCGGTCGAACAAGGAACACGTGCCGGTTGGGATGCCAGTCTGGTTCAGAGTTGTGACAGGGGAAGATGCCGAACCCGACGTCATGACGTGGTTGATCTACGAGAGCGACTCCCCAGACCAGTGGCCAACGGACTGCCACGACGAGACCGCCCCGCTCTTTGCTGATTTGCTGTTTCCGCTGATCTCAGGCTGGATGAAGGTCAGGGGGTGATGGCGATCCTGTGGGCCGGGCCGGGGATGACGGCCGACATGCGCCGGTGGCGGTGAGTTTTCGGTGCCTGCGCCACGCAGTTTGAGGCGGTTGATAACAAGCCGGTGCAAAAGTCGGCTGCTCGGTGCACTCGGATTGGTCCCCCACAAGGTCTGTAGACGGGGCGCATCGGTCTCGCTGCGGCCTCTCCTGGGTTAATCCACCCGCTCGATGGGGCCCGATGTTGTCAGTGTCTGGGTGTCGTCATTCCACGTCTGTGTGTAGGACCACCGGAGTCCAGCGCAATTGCCTGTTCCGAGCATCACACCTTCGTAGGTGGCGGACCCGGCTAGGAGCTCAGCTTCGTATGAGGCACCCTCGGGTGGGTCCCATTCGCAGCTCCCACCGTATCCGCGGAGGTTTCCGGAGACTGCTGTCTTGTTGCCTGCGTCGTCGAGTTGATAGTTGATCTGCACGAGCCAGTTCTCGAAGAATGGATGTGTCCGAAAGCCGTATGCGGCGATGAATAGTCCGTCGCCACGATCCAAGAAGTCGCAGTTCTCCCACTCGATTGTTGTGTCGACTAGAAATGGCGCGAGAGGGTCTCCCGTCGTCGCTGAAGTTGTCTCGGAAGCTGTGGGGGGTGACACGGTTATGGAAGGGGCGGCTGTGGAGGCGAGCGTCGCGGTGGCCACCGAGGACGAGGTCGAATCCGCAGTGGCATCTTCCGCGCCTCCGCATGAGGTGACTATCAGTGCTGCTGCGGTCATTGCGGCAAATGAGTTTCGCACGTGCCTCCTTGCTCGACGTAGCCCAACTTGGCTGTACAGCAAGTAGGGACGGGCCCTTGATGACCGTGGGTCAGAACAGGCTGACTACTGGAGCCGAAACCGAGCTAAACGAGCGGTACTTGTGGAGCCGACAGTCAACCTCGTGATTCGCGGCCTGCAGCACGATGACGCCGTGGCGTGCGCCACGGCTACGGCAATCGGCTCGCAGTCCGAGTGATTCAATGGGCGCGGCCACGACGTTGACTCGCGTCGGCGGCCAAACCGAGAGACTGGACAATGGCTCGTCGGACCCGACCAGGAGGCCCGGCCCGACGAGCGACATGTATGAGGACTCCTATCGACCTGGCGTCGGACCGCTGGCAGTCGGCACAACTGTCGGTGCCGCAATCGGTTCAGCAGCGATCGTGGGCACGCCGAGCGCCCATGAGCCGAGGCTTCGCGTGTTTCCCGTGGTACTCGATGTCACATAGAGGCTGGTGCCCCAGGGGTCGGCGAAACCGCAGGAGTAGTCGGGCCCAGTCTGGGCGATGCATGTGAAGCCCACGTTCTTCGATTCCGTTTGATACAGGCAAAGGTTCCCCGTCGTCGCCTCCGGGGCTGCAGACGAGCCAGGGCACGCTGCCGTTGGCGAAGCGGCCGGGGCGAGTAGATGCACCATCGGAGCTGAAGCGAGTGTCACTCCAAACGAAATCCCAGCAGTTGACTCATCCCCTTCGCCGGTAGCCTCGTAGGACACATTGAAGGCGCCGCGAACCGTTGTTCCCGAGAAGTGATCGTGGTCGCTGGCGGCAAAGTCCGAGGAGTCCATGCCGTCGAGCAACTGGCTGTCGTCAACGGTCCCGTTCCTATCTGAGTCGTAGGCGCTCTTCTTCAGGAAGGCCCCGGCGCTCTTCCCGTCGAGTCTGTCCGCGTTCAGCTTGGCCACTTTTACAGACGAATTCACCTTGAAGGGGGCGTTTCCTGGCTCGACATCAAGTCGCAACGCGATACCGTCCTCCGAGGTATTGATGATTCTCAGATTCGACGACGTGACGTCTCCTGTCAGTCGAGTCGACGAATCGACGGCATTGGTTTGACCGAGCATCATCGCTGCCACGGCGCTCGCCACGGCTGGACCCGCGGTCACAAGCATTGCCCCAACCAGTAACCCAACAACAGCGCTGCGGGCATTAAGCCATTTGGTCTTGGTCATGTGGTCTCCCTCCCATGTTGTGGTTCAGCCTACGTAACCAACCACACCATTTGCTCTGAAAGGGCCTGACCTCCGCCGCGCCAGCCGCTTAGATGCCACGGGATTCTGTAGGTGCGCGTTTCTGTGACCTGTGACGTCATGAGACGTATCGGTGGACGAGTTGGCGCGTCTCGGCCTGCGGCGCGGATGAGGTTCGATCCCGATAGCGCCTACCGCCGGGAGCGTTGATCCGGTCGCGTACACGTTTTGTGTGCGACCCCTGTGGTTTCCTGTGATGGGCCTATCCACCACCGGTGTAGTGCGGTAAGCCGTGGAGCATGAAGATCCCTCTCACCGCATCGAGCTCGTCCGGGTGGTCTCGGGCAACACTGTCCACGACGAGGCTCGCAAGAATGTTTGTCTCGTAATTGCCCTTGTTGAGCGCAAGTGCGGTCGAAAAGGCAGTTGCCAATGCACGGTTAGCCTCCCGTGGGTTTGACCATGGCCCATCCCACAGTGCCGTGTGGAATGCCTGTACCAGCGGCGTCCCGATGACGTAGTCACTGGTTCCGCAGTCCCCGTCGAAAATGGCAAGTGACGATGACTTGAGATCGAAACTCGACGCTGGGACACCGTTAGCGATCGGATCGCCGGCCCCAAAGAAGCTGTACCTCGCGTCGTGCAACACCAAGGCCATGAAGATCTCAGCGATAGCTTCTTGGTATCCGCGGCTGGCACAGCTCGTCAGGTCGAATCCTCCGCCGAGCCCGAGCATGGTCGGGTTCATATAGCCAAAAACGTATCCGGCCGCGTAATGACCGTACTCATGAAGGATGACTTCAGGTATCACCTTGCCTGCCGCCACAAAGAACCGAGCGCCATCCGAATCGAACGCCCGAAAGCAGCCGTCGGGATCGCCGGGCGTCAGCAAGCACGCCGTCCCAAATCCGCCTTGGTCACTCAGAACATTTGGACCGACGGGGTCAGGCGTATGGATCTGGTCACCGGTCCACCCCGACGGGGTGATCCAAATGTGATCGATCGCGTAGCGGCGTGCAAGCATTGTCCAGAAATAGACGGTCTGACGCTCGATATCGGTCCCCGCGAAATTGGGCCGGCTAGCGCAGCTGCTGTCGAAGTGGACTAGATCCGAGTCCGCGGGATCGCCGCCCACTTCGTGAACCGCGAAGTCTGGTGGGTGCTCTGCGCTGTTGAACTCGAGACGGTACTCACAGCTATCACCTCGAATGACGCTGATGGGGACCACTTCGATCGGGAATGAGCCATCAGCATCGCGATACATCATTTGGGCGCAAGCCAATCGGTCTGTCTCATTGGCTGCGGTGTAGCGCGAGGTCGGCATCACCTCGGTCCATTCTGCGAAGTTAACGCCCCCACTGCCCCCAATGTCGTAGTTGGCCCCCCAGATGTAGCGCATCGGCTCACAGAGTCCCAGGTATTCGGAGCCGGGAAGATCGAATTCATATGAATCCGAAGAGCCAACCTGCGTTGCCGGCACCGATATCTCAGTGCCTGCGTCCCGATCCGCGTACAGGACAAGGACCTCCGTAATCGCGGCCCCCTGCTCAGCGCCCGCCGCGGTCATTGTCACGTCCACGCCCACTTTGTAGGTGTGCCCGGCTCCGACCACATACGCGGTCTCCGGCGCAATCAAGCCGTCTGCAAGCACAACCCGGGTCGGCCCGGCAACAAACTCTACGGCGGGTTCGGAGCCGCCGACAACCAGACCCTCGCAGGCAACCAATACCAAACTCGCCGCGGTAACCAGCACCAACCCAGCCACCCAGCCACGAGTCCAGATTCCCAAGTACTTCACACCGGGATCCTTCCCACGCTGAGCAGGGAGCGAGACTCCCTGCCTCCACCGTTCATTCTCACCGACCGCGGCTTCTACCCGACGTGCAGTTCGGGGGTCCACCTCGGTGCTCGCCCGTCGTCCATCAACTTGTCGAGTTCTTGCCCCTTTCGTCACAGGTTTGGCCCGGATGGAAGTACCAGTTCTCGTTGTTGACCCTTGTGTCGTCCCACTCTCGGCATTCCTCTTGGGTATAGTCGTCGCCGCAGTACCTGCCCGTGCTGTCACAGGCTCCAAGAGAGCTACTGCAGCTCGCACATCCGACGCTGAAGGTCAACGAAACCGCCAGGGCAAATCCCCAGCCGAGGCGTGAGTTTCTTCTCTTTGTCGAGCTCAACCTGAGCTCCCTTCTATTCGACCGCGGCTGATCTAGGACGACGGCCGCAGTTGTTGTAGGTCTCTCCTGAGAGGCTCCAGTCCGCGCTAAGTCCGCCCCTGGGGTGGCTGTGACGGTGACGCTGCGATCTTCCATGTCTGCTGGCGAGATCGGTCGAAGGCACCACGCCGTAGCTACTGAACACGAACGAAGTCGCAAGTCCCAAGGCCGGTGAGAGTCTCAACATGATGTGCCCTTCCCACCGAGTCGTGCGAAGCGCGCTGTCGCTCATCTCAAAGCGTACAGAACGGTTCTAGGGGGGAGGGGCAATAGATGATCACGCCTTCAGCAGCTCTCGGCCACTTCGCCGTTGTGCAAACGTCTGCGTCAAACTGCGGCCAAAGCGGGTGTTGCTCGACGTAGGTGCCCGAGCCCAATATGGGAGCGGACCAGGCTTTGCACACAGGGAGATGAAACGTGACCGACGGCATCACCGACCGACTTCAGGCACTCGAGGACCGAGCGGAGATCACCCAGCTTGTGGCCCGGTACGGACCTGCGGTCGACGATCACGCTTTTGACGACCTGGCCGAGCTTTATACCCACGACGCGGTCTTCGATTCGGTTGGCGGACGCATCGAAGGACGTGAGGCCGTCATCGACTACTACCGCGAACGTGGCGACGTGTACGGGGCCTCGTACCACTACCCGCATAGTGTCGAGATCCATCTCGATGGCCCTGACCGTGCTCACGGTGTCGTCTGCGCCCACGCCGAACTCTCCATTGGCGGCGAGACCCACTGGGTGGCAGTGCGCTACCACGACACGTATCACCGTGACGGAGGCGCCTGGCGCTTCCACGAACGCGACGTGAAGCTGTTGTACGTGCTCAACGGAGCCGATCTTGCGACCGGTTTAGGCGACCGGGCACGCGTCCGCTGGCCCGGCACCAACCCGGCGATCGCGACCCTCGGCTCAGATCTGGCCTGACAGGCCACGGTCCGGTTGCGGAGCCATCACTGCACGTGGAACCGCTGATCTGACCTAAGGTTCACTGATCGAACGTCACGTACTTCGAGTTGGGTTGATCGCCGGCCTTCTGATCCTGGCGGGGTGCACCGCCGAGCCTGAAGTGGCTGAAAGTGCTCTGGAGTCTTCGGCTCCTCCGGTCGACACATCACCGATGACGTCTGTCGACGACTCGGTAGCGACCGCACCGAGCACCACGGCGTCGGCGCCTGCAACGACGTTGGAACCGCCACCACCGAATGCTGGATGGATCGCAGAGGCGATCGGCGACGGCGTTGCATGGCAGCGCGTCGAGGATCTCGAGACCGGTCCACTGGGTCAGTTTGCAGTCGTCGCCAGCCACACCTACGCCGATCGTCAAGTCCTCTACCGCGATGCAGACGGTCGCTGGAGTGTCGTCCACCAACCGCCTCAGCAGGCAGGACCCTCGATTTCGTCAGCGAGTGTCGCGGTTGGAGAAGGCACCGCCATCGTTCTGTTCAGTGGCGAGAAACAATCTGTGTCGGTGGCAACAACGCACGATGGGACCGACTGGACCGTGACGGCACCCGTCGGCATTCCTCGCTCAGCGCTGATCCGCGACGCGGTTGCGACCAACTGGGGATACGTGGCTGTCGGAATGCCGAAAGCGGACCGGATTGGCACGATCTGGACATCGGAGGACGGTGCCACTTGGACTGAGGCCGAAACATGGAATCGGGCTGACTTCTCCGTTGCCAAGCTTGCGACCTCAGGGGATACCGTCGTGGCGGTCGGAATGAGGGGAAGCGAGCTATTCGCCTGGGCATCTCCCGACGGAACGGAGTGGACCCGCAATCGAGTCGACCCACCTTTCCGTTTGCACGATCCGGGTATCGCGTGGGCAGACGGGCAGTTCGCAATCGTCGGCCTGGCGTCGGGGCGAGACCGGTTCTTCGACGGTCCTGTGGTTATGGCATCGGCCGACGGCTTCCAGTGGCAGTATCTCGACCTCGATCTGAGGCCTGAGCCGGCCATAGTTCCATGGCTCTCGAGTGGACCGCAGTTGGCGACGGTGGGCGAGAAGCTGCGACCGGAGCGCCATCCCAACTTCTGCGTCCTCTTTGGATGTGGTGACCCAGAAATGCGGGCCTACACCTTCGACGAGGGACGCTGGTGGGAGCGCCAGCTTCCACCAATGGAAAGCAACAGATGGGTTGCCCGGGCGACTCAGGTCGACGGCAAGCTCATCGTTCTGAATGAATCCGAGAGCGGTTTGCAGGCATGGATCGAGGGCCCCATGGTCCAGATCACCGCCGTTGGCGAACCAGACATCCCGGAGATTCCGTTCGAGTGGGTCGAGCGCGACTCTGACCCAGATCTCGAAATGGGTGTCAAATACGCAATGTACGTCGGCACCCATTGTGGGATCGATCACTTAGCCAAATGGCATGGCGTGAACTGGCGGGTAGCCGATGGCTGGGTGTATCCGCAAGGCATCGACCCGTACAACGACACGTTCTGGGGAACAGTCGAGCTGGTGGCGGAGGATCGCATCGTGTTTCGAGTCCTTGGCGAGGTGTACGCCGAGTATTCCCCGAGTGATCGCGACTTCATCTGTGCCTGATGGCACGGCGGGATGATGAGTGGACCTGAAGATGAAGGCCCGCTCGGGCCCCCATCCTCAGGTCTCGACGCAGTGAACTACAGGTTGTGGCGGAAGAAGTTCGCGGTGAGTCGCATCGCTAGCTTCGCCAGGGCCTGGTCGCCGAACACGTTGTAGATGTGGTCGGCGCCTTCGATGATCCGCAGATTGGCCGTCAGGCTCCCCGCATCGAGAATCATCTGGCGTGACCAGATTGGGTCGACCGTGGTGTCCTCCGAACCGGCGACGGCCAGCAACGGACCGTCGAACCCGGCGATGACATCTTGCGCGGCCGATGCGTCGAGCGCGTCGAACCATTCAGCCGCCAACTCGACCATTCTCCAACCGAGATCAATAACGACGGACCCATACTTCTGGGCGTAGTCATAATTGGAGCACTGGTAACAGGGCTCAAGATTCAGCGCCGCGTCATATGGTGAATCGAATTGCCACTCGAAGTTTGTACGACCGTTGGCCACCGCGCCGGACCAGCTCGCCAGAACCTTGACCCGGTCGTCAGTGCCGGCAACCAGGGCGGCAACACGGGACCCGAAGCTGAATCCGAGTACGCCGAGCCGATCATCGTCGCTTTGGGGGCTGGCCTCGAGCCAATCGAGGGCGATCGATGAGTCGCCAACCATCCGGTCGAGACTCGGTTGCAGATCACCCTCGTCTGCCGCCGCAAAGTCGATCCGCAACGATGCGTAGCCTCTGCGGGCGAGGTAGCGCGCCTCGCGCTTGTACATGTCGCCGACCTCATCCTTCGATGACCCGAAGCCGTGGAGCATCAAGACCGCGGGATACTCGAGGTCGGCGCTCACGTTGTTGGGTACTGCGAAGGTGGCGGATATGACTCTGTCGCTGTCGGGAATCGCGATATCGACCGCGTACTCCACAAGGCGCCTATCGGCCATCCTCGCCGACTCTCCCGGTGCGGCAGACACAGCCGCAAGGCTGGCACCAACCAGCAATACGAACAGCATCGTGAGCAGCACCCCACGTCCAAGACCTCGTCCGCGAATCTTCATCTGTGATCCTTCCCGTGCTCCGCCTCTTGTTGCTTCCAAACCTAGCGAACCTACAGCTACACAGAGTGGCCGAGCACAGCCGGGGTGGATCGTCAGCGGCTGTTGATTGGCACAAGCTCGATGTCGGGAGCTAGCGCCGCTCGGATCCGCGCGACAGCGTCCGAATGATGTGGTTCCACCTTGGTCAGCGCCAACATCAACCGGGCTCCGGAGGGAGCGTTGTGGCGGCCCCCGGCAGGGTGACCGACGACGGCGCCAACCGCTTCGGGAGTCACTGCATCAGTGATTGAAAGACGGGTCAGCGCCGCCACCCGCTCTGGGCGATGGACGGTTTCGCCAATCGGTCTTGCGAGAGCGTCCGCTCCAACGACGACGACCACGAGTGTCACCGACGTTGGGATCACCGGTTCGTGGTTCGCGGGAGCCTTGAATGGCTTGCCTCGTGATCCGTCGGCCTCGATAAGGACGGTCGCCCGTGTTGTAGCGGCCACAGCGTCGACCAGATCCGGGTCGACTCCGATGACTTTGGCCTTCTCGGCCCGGTGGAGCAGGTAGACCGGGCGCCCGGCTGCGAGCGCCGCCTCCACCTCGGCGGCTGTCTGACACACGGCGGCCCAGTCGGGAATCTGGTCGACGCCCATCTTGGTTGTGGTCGCCATGACGACAGATCGCCCAGCAGACGCCAGCTCTCGGCCGGTTTCGAGCACCAGAGTCGACTTGCCGCCGCCACCGACAAACGCGACAACGTCGCCACTCTGGATTCCAAGAAGGTCGACAAAGCTATTGGTCATCTGCGGTTCAACCACACCAGGATGGCCTCGAGGACACCGGCGCCGACCAGTCGGGCCTTGTCCGAGATCTCGAAGCATGCTGACCGTTCGGCCCGCGGGTCGACGTCAGCGATCTTGAGACCCTCGGTAGCCGGGAACCCATCGAGGATGAGGCCACGGACGACTCCTGCAATCCTCGACTCGACCGGCTCGGTACCGACCACGCCGAGGCGCTGGCCGGACTCGACGAGGTCGCCAATCGCTACCGACCACGTCACGGTTCCGGCGCCGGGGGAGCGGAGCACACGTTGGGCAGTGGCGCCTCCAACGTCGCCGGGCACACCTGTGTCGGCGGCGGCCGGCCCGTCCCAGATGACCCTGCCGAGGGCGTGGCCGCGCATTGTCTCGACAACGGCGTCGCAGTCGACCGAGGCATTGAAGCCGGGCCCGAGAGCCACCACGAGCGGTGCTTGATCAACGGTGGTGTCGAGATTCCTTTTGGCCAGCCGGGCATCGACGACCACGGACTGGTTGAGGAGCGGCAGGTCGGCAGACACCATCACCGCGACGGCGCCGTCGACGGCAGCTGATCGCGCGTCGGCGACTGATCCGGAGCGAACGCCGCGGATACCGTCAATGATGATCTCACCCTCGGCCACCACGCTGGCAAAGGAAACTGCCCGACGAATCGCCAGTGGCTGGGCGAGCTCGCATACGACAACCGGGAAGCCGGCCTGATGCAGGGTGTAGGCAGCTCCACTCGCCAGGTCACCGCCGCCGCGCACGACGACCAGCTCGTCGCCAAAGAGCATCAGGCCTCGTCCGACTCGGCGGTCCGGGTGACTCGGATGACTTCGGACAGGATGGAGACGGCGATCTCTTCGAGAGTTTCGGCGCCGATCTCGATTCCGATCGGCGCGTGAACCCGTTCGAGATCCGACTCGGATACGCCCGCCTCGAGTAGCTGGCCTCGTGTCGTCGCCCAGCGGCGTTCGCTGCCCATCACTCCGATGTACCGGGCGGGTGTCGCCAGCAGCGGGGGAATCGCCGCAACGTCGATTCCGACATTTCGAGACACGATGACCACAGAGGTCTCGGCCGTGATCGGGTGCGCCGCCAGCGTCTCGACAATCGATCCAGCGAGGCGCACACCAGCGTTTGGCATCTCATCTTCAGTCAACCGCTCCTCACGGTCATCGGTCGCCACGGTGGCATAGCCCAGCCAGTGGGCCAGGTCGACCACCGCCCGGCCTACGTGGCCGGCGCCGATGACAAACACCGTGTGTTGTGGCATATGGGGCTCCAAGTAGATCTGTACCTCTCCGCCGCAGACACCGGGATCACCACGATCCGGAGCCAGCAGGTTGTAGTCCAGCAGCTTCGTGCGCCCGGTGCGCAACGCGTCCTTGGCCTCCTCAACGACTCGGGACTCCATCTCGCCACCGCCCACAGTGCCAACGAGGCGTCCGTCGCCGAAGACCAGCATCTTGGTGCCGGCGCGCCGCGGGACGGAGCGTCGCGTGGCGACGACCGTCGCGAGCACAACGGGAGTTCCGTCGCCGATCGCGTCGATCAGCAGGCCGAGCAGCCGTTGGTCCTCGCCTGTATTCACCTACTGCGCCTGCATTGCCCGCCACACCCGCTCGGGGGTGAATGGCAGGTTGTTGATGCGGGTTCCTGTGGCATCGGCAATCGCATTGCGGATTGCCGGAGCAACTCCGTCCTTGGGGATCTCGGCAATGGCCTTGGCGCCGAAGGGGCCGCTCTTTTCCATTGTCTGCACCAGATAGGTGTCGATATGGGGCATTTCATCGGCGCGGTAGATCCAATAGGGGCCGAACCGTGCGTTGACCATCTTGCCGCTCTCGTCGTACGCCATTTCCTCGCAGTGGCCGTAGCCGAGAGCTTGGACCATGCCGCCCTCGACCTGTCCGGCGGCCGTCACAGGATTGATTGGCACACCACAGTCGACGGCCATGATCAGGGACTTCACGGTCACCTGGCCGGTGTCGATGTCGACTTCGACCTCGGCGAATTGAGCCGCGTACGGCGGGGGTGACTCCGAGCACACGTACGAGGCAACGCCCATGATCTGGTGTTGGTCTTGGCGGTGCAACGAGTGGAGAGCGATCTCTTCGAGCGTTACTGAGCGGCCGTCAACGGCCCACGCTCGCTTGTCGGCAAGCTCGATGGAACCTGGGTTCTCATCGAGCATCAGAGCGGCCCGGTCCACGATCAGCTTGCGAGCCTCTTCGGCGGCACGTTTGACGGCCATGCCCGATATGTAGGTCGTAGAGGACGCGTAGGCACCGACGTCGAACGGGGTCATGTCCGTATCGGCGGCGTACACGAGGATGTCCACGAGAGGCACCCCGAGTACCTCTGCGGCGATCTGCCCTAGGACGGTGTCGGCTCCCGTGCCCAGGTCGGTGGCGCCCATCAAGAGATTGAACGATCCGTCGTCGTTGATCTTGATGCTGGCGGCACCCATGTCGAGACCGGGGATGGCGCTGCCGTGCATGCACATAGCGAAGCCCAAGCCCCGCCGGATGTTGGGCCGATCTGCGGGCGCCTTCCACTCAGGATCGAGTCGACGCTTCCAGCCGATCGCCCGCTCGCCCTGGGCAACACACTCTTCGAGGCCGCTCGACGTGATGACCGGGACGAAGCCGTCGTCTGGGGCGTCGCCTTCACCGAGCTGCGGGGCGATATCGATCGGGTCGCCGACTCCGGCCCAGTTGAGCCTGCGGAACTCGATCGACTCCATGCCGAGTTCGGCGGCGATGTCCTCCATGTGGGCTTCGAGAGCGAAGAGGGCCTGGGGCGCGCCGTAGCCACGGTATGCCCCCGGCACTGGAATGTTGGTGTAGGCGACCTTGCAGTCGAACCGCTTGTTGGGGCAGTTGTATGAGCTGAGGCCGCGCAGGCCGCTAACAGTCTGCACGGTCAGGCCATGGGTTCCATATGCGCCCGTGTTGGCCACGACCTGCATTTCCTGGGCGACCAGCCTGCCGAGAGGATCGACGCCTGTTCGGTATGTGATCGTCTGCGGGTGCCGGGTTCGGCTGGAGACGAACTCCTCCTCACGGTTGAGCTCGAGTCGAACCGGCTGTCCCGTGGCCATCGTGAGATGTCCCACGACGTCTTCGATCAGCATCTCCTGTTTGGCGCCGAAGCCGCCGCCAATGCGCGGCTTGACGACGCGGATCTGCCTGACGGGCAGGCCGAGAAGCGGCGCCACCATCCGGCGGACGTGGAACGGGACTTGGGTCGAAGTCCGAATGACCATCCGTTCGTCGCTGTCCCAATATGCAATGGCGATGTGAGGTTCGATGGGGGTTTGTTGCACCTGGTGCACTCGAAAAGTCTGCTCGAACACTCGGCTGGCGCTCGCCAGTCCCTCCTCCACGTCGCCGTTGTGGGCATAGATGTGGTGCACGATGTTCCGGCCCGCATCGTGGGCACCGTCCATCTCATCCTCGTCGTGGATGACCGGGGCGCCATCGGCGATGGCCTCGACCTCGTCGAATACCGCGGGAAGCACCTCGTATTCGACCTCGATGAGAGCGACCGCTTCCTCGGCGATCTCAATGGTGTCGGCAGCAACAGCGGCCACCCGGTCGCCAACGTGCCGGACTTTGCTGTCGAAGCTCACCTGGTCATACGGTTGAGGGTTCGGGAAAGTCTGTCCACCGGACGCATACCGGACGCGAGCAACGTTCTCGTGATGAAGTACGGCTCTAACACCGGGCAAGGCTTGTGCCTTGGAGTCGTCGATGCTGACGATCCGGGCGTGAGCATGGGGGCTATACAACATCTTTGCGTAGAGCATCTGGCGCAATTCGATGTCATCGACGAACGCCGGATTGCCCTTCGCCAGCTTCACTGAGTCCACCTTGAACTCCGGCTTGCCGACCACAGCGGTGTCAGGCACCTCGGGGTTGGGGACGACCTTGGGGAACACCCCGGGGATCCCACCTGGGTCGGCGACACCCTCACCGCCCATGTCGTATGTGAGAGGTGGAACGATGGCCGTTTCGATGTCCGGGACCGATTCGCCACGAAGTGCGGCAGCGGCGCGTTGCACAGCCATCACCGGGCGCAGATAGCCGGTCTCGCGGTCGAGAATGCCGGCGAGCATGTCGCGGATCTCGGCCTCGCTCGGATCGGGATTGTGTTCCAGCAAAGCCTTGGTACCCAGGATCGTTGCCGGTGTCGAGTAGCCAGACTGGATGGCACCGGTGGCCACAAACGCTTCCTGGATGGGATGCATGGTCATCTTGGGAGCCAGTGCCTCGATCGTTTCGATCGAGTGCCCTTCAGCCTGGGCGGCCAGCATCACCTGGGTGGAGACAAGCCGGCCGTCGACCAGCACGGCATCAGAACCGGTCTCGCCGGTTTCAGAACCGAAACGGACGCTGTAGTAACCCTCGCGGCGCAGCACGGTCAGCAAGGACTCGTGGGGCTCGCAGCTGACGAGGCGTCGATCGCCGTTGATTTCGAGCGTCACTTTCATGATGCACTCCCTTCGAGCTCCGACATAACGCGTGCGCCAAGTACGGACGCCAGGTGGCGTCGATATTCGGGCGTGCCCCGAAAGTCACCCGGTGGATCGAGGTCACTGATACGGTCCAAATCGATAGTGATTGGCACTGGGGCCAGACCGGTGGCTGCCAGATTGACTTGGCCATCCTCGAGACGACGTCCCACCACCAAGACAATGGGAGTGTCGGCAGGCGTTCTCGCAGTTCCTGCCGCGGCGCCTTGACCGCTCACATCGATCTCCACGCCGGTGATGATCTTGCCATCCAGCTCAGTTCGGTCCTCCAACAACTCACCAACTGCGATCCGCTCGTCACCTTGAGAAGTCGCGAGTGTGGCCACTGCGCCATAGGCCACGAGTCCCGCCAAAAAGCGGCTCTCCGGGTCGGCCGAGCCAACGGTGCCGCCGACGGTCGCCGCGTTGCGGAATGTATTGGGGGCTTCGCCATGAGCTAGGTCGCGCAGCACCGGCGGCGTCCACTCATGATCGACGACGTCCTGGAGAAGCGCAGTGGCACCAAAACGGAGGGCCGGCCCGTCGCGGTCGATCGAGTTCAAGCCGAGGCTCTGCAGATCGACCACTTCTTCGGGCAAGCTCTCCGGCCGGCCGTTGAGTACCGTCCCGCCTCCAAGGGGTGCGGTCGTAACCTCCGACCTGGCGAGCAATTCGAGGGCCTCCTCGATAGTCGCCGGTCGGTGGTATCTGCGGATCCTCGTCATCGGCCGTCCTTCCAATCACACTTGTGCAGCGTCGCCAGTTGCGATGCTACTGACGTGCGCTCCCGGAACGGAGCGCTGTGGCCATTCGTTTGCGAGCGATCAAAAACCACCATGCAGCACCAACGCCACCGGTCAGCAAGACAACAAGGGCGATCGCCGCCTTGGATGGTCCTACGGATAGGAAGTCTGCTGCCGGCTTGCGAGCGATGTCGACGAACGCCAGCACCGGCAGAACGATCCCAAGCACGATCAGCCCGCCAAGCAAGAGCAACAAACCGCTGTCCATAGCACCACGCTACACGCCGTAGCGAGCCGGCGAGCTCGGCCGGATCGGCTTGGAGGATCTTGTCATTTCGAGTGGGTGGCCTCAATGATTCTCGCCACAATGCCGATGAACTCTGAGGCATGACTTCAGACTCAATTCATGAGCGACGTCACTACGTCGTCAGATGGTCAATCGCGGGGGCACTCTTTGGTGCCTTCTTCCCGCTGGTTGCCTGGCGCCTCGCCGTCGCCGAATCCGGTTCGCTCACATTCAGTGAGCTTCACGCGCTGCATCCGACCATGTGGATCGTCGATCTGGTGCCGACTGTGCTCGGTCTGGCCGGGGTCGTGATCGGGGTTCTCTATGCCCGTCTGGCCCGGTCCAAGGCCCGAACCGAAACACACGCCCGCGAGATCGCGGCCAACTGGACTGCCGACCTCCATACCGCCAACCTCGAGCTGGTCGAGTCCCTCGAGTCGCGGAACGTCTTCTACGCCGCGGTCACTCACGAGCTGCGGTCACCTTTGGCCGCCATTGTCGGTTACACCGACATGGCGGAGGAGATCGCCACGGAGCCTCCCGAGCTGCCGGGCTATCTCGAGGAGATCTATGGGGCCGCCACAGCGATGCTCGGAATGGTGAACGACCTTCTCGATGCGGCCAAGCTCGATGCAGGCGGCATCTCCATCGAGATGACGCGTGTCTCCTGCAATGAGGCTGTCGAGGACGTGGTGGGCCGGCTGATACCGCTGGCGACGCACAAGGGCCTCGTTCTGCAGGCGTCATCGACCGACGAAGTGTTCTGCAGAGCAGATCCAGTTCGGCTGCGACAGGTCCTGACCAATCTCGTAGCCAATGCCATCAAGTTCTCCGAGTCGGGAGTCATCGAGATCACCCCAACCGACCCGGGCGGCCGGCCCACGGTCGAGGTCTCAGATCAAGGGCCCGGCATGACTTCAGATGAGCTCGAGGCGATATTCGGTGCGTTCGAGTCGGGCGAGAGCGGAAGGGCTCGCAGGGACAGCAGCGGCCTGGGCTTGGCAATCAGCCGCTCGCTGATGGACGCAATGGACGGCCAGATTTCTGCACACTCTGCGGGGCAGGGCGAGGGCTCGAGCTTCCGACTGCAACTACAGGCGTGTACCGGCGCACCCAACGAATCGCGCAAGGCCCTACTGGCAACCGCGTAGGCGCCTAGCGAATCGGAGCCACAGCACCCAGGATCGCGGCCAGCTTGTCCAGTGGTTGTCCGATCTGTACGTCGACCTCGATGGCGCTGCCATCGCTGAACACCACCGCAACCACCCTTCCCATCCCACGGCGTCGGATTTCACCGATCTTCACCTGGGAACGCTGCACGACCATGGTCGGGGGTTTGAACTGCAGACCATTTGAAGGGAACGTGTAGAACCTGGTGGCGGAGACCGCCATGATGCAGGGCTTTGCAGGAAAGTCCTCGACCATTCCCACCTGGGCTTCGATCTGTTCCTCCTGAGAGCGGTTCATGGCACGCTGACCAAGCCCAGGCAGGGCAGCCAATTTGAACATGCCGAGGCCGTAGGTCCCCTTGGGCTCACACAGCACCGCGACCTCGAGAAGTTCACCTGCGTCGAGGTACTTGGCAACGCGCTTCCGAGTGCGCCTGGTGGTGTCGGGCATGATCGGTCTATCGGCAGGCCTGGTCCTCTGGAAAAGCAATGCCTGATGGATCCATCCGGTGTCCCAAATGAATTCGGGCCCTGATCGGGGCCGTAGAATCAAGCTTCGTTCCGGCGACGTCGGAGGAGCTGAAAATGTTGGGCACGCCGCACCGGCCTACCGCACTTGCGGTGCTGACGAGTGGTGGAGACGCCGCCGGTATGAATGCTGCGGTTCGCGCCGTGGTGCGTTCAGGCCTTGACAAGGGTCTTGATGTTTTTGCCGTCAACGAGGGGTTTCGAGGGCTGGTCGAGGGCTCAATTCACGAAGTCGATTCGAGCGATGTCGGCGGGATTCTCCATCAGGGGGGGACTGTCCTCGGGACGGCACGGTGCGATGAATTCCGTGAACGCGATGGCCGACGTCGGGCTGCTCATCATCTCATTGAGCGTGGCATCGACGCTCTGGTCGTCATCGGTGGAGATGGCAGCCTGACCGGTGCCAATGTGTTTCGGGAGGAGTGGCCTGAGCTACTCGACGAACTGGTCGCGGCGGGTTCGATCGATCAGAGCCTGGCGGACGCTCATCGCAGACTGACTCTGGTCGGCCTGGTCGGCTCGATCGACAATGACATGTTCGGAACCGATATGACGATCGGGTCGGACACGGCCTTGCATCGGATAACTGAGGCCGTGGACGCGATTCACAGCACAGCGTCGAGTCACCAGCGGGCGTTTGTCATCGAGGTCATGGGTCGCAACTGTGGCTATCTGGCGCTCATGAGCGCAGTATCTGCGGGCGCCAATTGGGTCTTGATTCCCGAGCACCCGCCGGCAGGCGGCGACTGGGAGGAGGCCATGTGCGATGCGCTCCATGCCGGGCGGGAAATTGGACGCCGTCTCAACCTCGTCATAGTTGCCGAAGGAGCTCGCGACCGAAGCGGTAACCCGATTACCGCAGAGCAAGTCTCGAACGTACTCGCTGACCGGCTGAACGAGGACGTCCGAGTCACGAGCCTGGGGCATGTGCAGCGCGGGGGAGCGCCAAGCGCGTTCGATCGCTACCTGAGCACTGTCTTGGGTTACGCCGCGGTCGAACAAGTGGTGACTGCGCCGGGTGGCGATCCACAACTCATCGGCATCAGGGGCCACCAGATCACAAGTTCGTCCCTTGTTGACTGTGTCAACAAGACCCACGCCCTCGCCGATCTGATCAAGTCGAAGGACTACGAGTCGGCTATGGACATGAGGGGTGGAAGCTTCAAGGAGTCGTTCCGGATGCTGCGAACGATGACCCGGGCTCATCCCCATGACCCCGTGCCCGGGCAGCGCCGCTTGCGCTTGGGGATCCTCCACGGCGGAGGGCCGGCCCCAGGGATGAACACCGCCGTCCGGGTCGCAGTTCGGTCTGGAATCGAGAGTGGCCACACAATGCTCGGAATCCGCAATGGATTTGAAGGTCTCGTCACCGGCGACATCGAAGAGATGGATTGGATGAGCGTCAACGCCTGGGTCGGCCGCGGCGGTGCCGAGCTAGGCACCAACCGCTTCATGCCAGGCGAGGCCGACTTCGAACGTATCGCTGATCAGATCGCTGCCCACAAGATCGATGGGCTGCTGATGATCGGTGGATGGGCCGGCTACCAGGCTGCATTTGACATCCACTCGCGCAGAGATCAGTTACCAGCCTTGGCTCTTCCGATCGTGTGCCTCCCCGCATCAATCAACAACGATCTTCCCGGCTCTGAGCTGAGCGTCGGTGCCGACACCGCGCTCAACAGCATCGTGAAGGATGTCGACAAGATCAAACAATCCGCGGTGGCCAGCGGGAGGTGCTTCGTCGTTGAAGTAATGGGCCACGACTGTGGGTACCTTGCGCTGATGAGCGGCCTCGCCACCGGTGCCGAGCGTGTCTACCTCCCAGAGGAAGGGATCTGGCTAAGCGATCTGACGACGGACGTTGCCAATCTTGTCACGGGATTCGAGGGCGGCAAACGACTCGGGCTCGTGATCCGCAGCGAGCGGGCCGACGAGGTGTACACGACGAGTTTCATCGAAGCCTTATTCGAACGCGAGGGGGGCGACCTGTTCGATGTGCGCGGCGCGATTCTCGGGCACGTGCAGCAGGGCGGAAACCCATCGCCGTTTGATCGGATCCAGGCGACGCGCCTGGCATCGAAGAGTGTCGAGGAGCTCATTGAGCAGGCCGAGTCCGACGTACCCGTCAGTTCGTTCATCGGGTTGAAGCGTGGCAAGCCCAGGCTTACCCGCTTGGCCGAGTTCCCGGACCTCATGGAGTCAGACGTTCATCGCCCGCGCGAGCAGGGTTGGCTTGACCTGCGGCCCATCGCCAAGGTCATGGCACGTCCCAGCTTTCCGGAGTCATAGCGTCAGTCGCTAGTCGGCTGCCGCGGGAGCCGGTGTCAGGTGCTGGGCAAACCAGGCGCCCGCCAACTCGGCAACTCGCTCCAATGCCCCGGGCTCCGCAAATAGGTGAGTGGCGCCTGGCACGATCTCCATCCGGACCGAAGCGCTCGCCATCTTTGCCATGGCATCTCGATTCATTCCGATGACCGGCCCATCCTCGCTGCCCACGATCAGCAGAGTCGGCGAGGTGACTACGGCAAGCGTGGCACCGGCAAGGTCGGGTCTGCCCCCACGAGAGACAACCGCTCCAACGGCGTCACCGAGTTGGGCCGCGGCCGCCAAGGCTGCGGCGGCTCCTGTGCTGGCGCCGAAGTATCCGATCGGTACTTGCGGATTGTTCGTGTGGGATTTCACGAAGTCGGTGGCGACCAGCAGGCGGTTGGCGAGTAGGTGGATATCGAATCGGTGGTGGCGGGTGTACCGTTCTTCATGTTCTTCCTCGGCCGTGAGTAAATCCATGAGTAGCGTGCCCAACCCGCGGGCGCGGAGAGCGTCGGCAACCTCCCGATTCCGCGGACTATGGCGGCTGCTGCCACTGCCATGGGCGAATATCACGACCCCGACCGGTTGATCTGGAACGGTCAGTTCGCCGAGCAGTTCCTTTTCGCCGTAAGGGATTGAGACGATGTCGTTACCCATGTCCTCTCCAAACGCTGTGCGCTCACCAACAACGTATCCTGTGCGAGAAGCGCAACGTAGGGCCAAACGACATCAACGTGACTAGCTTGCGATGGAACCGGACGAATGATCCTGCACACAGAGAGTGGTTGTGTCCTACAATGAGTGTGCAGAGGAGGAGGTACTAGTGGAGACGACAAACGAGGGTTTCGAGGCCGTCGAGTTCCGGGAGCCGGCACTTCAGCCCGGTGAACGGTATACGGGTCCCACCGAAACATCGCTCGGGAGATTTGACGTAGAGCAGGATGCGATTGGCGTCGCCCGTGAAGCATGGCAGGGGTTCCTCGCCAATCCGACCAAGGATGTGGCCTGGTGGCTCGTGCGCGCCCAAGGAGAAGAACTCGCCAGGTGGATCGCGGAGAGCCGCAGCGATGTCGAACGAGTACTCGATCTGACGACAAATCAGCTGGTAGCCGTCCGCCGCTAGGTCTGCCGCTCCCGCTAGATATCGCCCGGTATCTAGTCGCTATCCTTGCGGGTGAATGCCGATTGGCGATGCCCCCGGGCAGAGCCGCTCGTAATAACTACCCCAGAAGGAGCTGCTGTGGCCGCCGAAACCATTCCTCATAAGGTACTGCTCAACGGCCAGCGCTCACCAGGCAGTCCTGCCTACCACGTGCGCGAGGACGGCACCTGGAAGGCGACCTCGTGGGGGACATACTCCGAAGAGGTGCGTACCGCGGCCAAGGCCCTCATCGCCCTCGGTCTCGACGTCGGGCAACCGGTAGCAATCCTCGGATTCAACCGTCCTGAGTGGGTCATCTTCGATGTTGCCGCCATGGCGATCGGGGGAGTGCCGGCAGGGATCTACACCACCAACTCACCGGCCGAATGCCAATACATCATCGGCCATTCCGAGGCCCCCGTCGTGCTCCTCGAGAATGAAGAGCAGTGGCTCAAGATCAACGAGGTTCGGGCTGAGCTTCCCAACCTTCGTCATGTTGTGATGATGAAGGGCACCGAGATCGACGACGAGCTGGTCATGTCATGGGACGAGTTCATGGCGAAGGGCGCCGACGCGACCGACGACGATCTGCAGTCACGCCTGGACAGCCTCGAGATGGATCAGCTGGCAACACTGATCTACACATCCGGTACAACCGGTCCCCCCAAGGGTGTGATGCTGTCTCACGACAACCTGGCGTGGACGGCCGGTCAGGTAGTGCAGATGTTCTCCGTGGTCAGCAGCGACACCACAGTCAGCTACCTGCCGCTCAGCCACATTGCAGAGCAGATCTTTTCGATCCACGTGCCATCGACCGCAGGTGGCTCGGTGTATTACGCAGAGTCGATCGACAAGCTCGCCGACAATCTCGGAGAAGTGCAGCCCACGATCTTGTTCGGTGTGCCCAGGGTGTGGGAACGATTCCACGCCGGGGTGGCCGCCAAGCTTGCCGAGGCCACCGGGGCCAAGGCGAAGATTGCCGACTGGGCACTCGGTACGGTCTCCAAGGTCACGGCGCTGCGGTGTGAGGGCAAGGAACCGTCGGGCTTGCTGGCTGGTCAGTACGCGATCGCCAAGAAGCTGGTTATCGACAAAGTCAAGCCTGCGCTCGGCATGAAGAACGCACGGGTCCTTGGTGTCGGCGCGGCGCCGATTGCCGCCGAGGTGTTGGAGTTCTTCGGCAGCCTCGATCTGATCATCCATGAGGTATACGGCCAGTCCGAGGACACTGGTCCGACCACAACGAACCGACCCGGCAAGGTCCACTTCGGCAGCGTCGGCCCCAACTTCCCGGGAGTCGACGTGATGATCGCCGACGATGGCGAAATCCTCGTCAAGGGTCGCAACGTCTTCCTCGGCTACTTCAAGGACGAAGCTGCCACCAAAGAGGCCCTGGTCGACGGAGTCCTGTATTCAGGGGACCTCGGCCAATTCGATGAGAACGGCATGCTGTGGATCACCGGTCGCAAGAAGGACATCATCATCACCGCCGGTGGCAAGAACGTCGCGCCGCAGCCGCTCGAGGGTGGCCTCAAGACTCACAGGCTGGTCAGTGAGGTCGTCGTGATCGGCGACCGCCGCAAGTTCCTCTCGGCACTGGTGACATTGGATGAGGACGTGGCCGCCGAGTTCTGTGCCGAGCACAACATCGCCGAGCCGCCGCACGAGTCCGAACAAGTGCGCAAAGAGGTCGAATCTGCCGTTGATGAGCTCAACAAGAACTTCGCCCGTGTTGAGCAGATCAAGAAGTTCACGGTGCTTGCCAGGCAGCTATCGATCGAAGGTGGCGAGTTGACCCCGACCTTGAAGGTCAAACGCAACCGAGTTGCGGAGCACTTCGCCACCGAAATCGACGCGATGTACGAGGACTAGAGGATTCCTCGAAACGTACTCGAAGTCACCGGCCACGGTTAGCATCGCCTGATGGAAACAAGTTCAAATGTCATCGAAATCAGCGATGTCGCGCTCAACCAGATAATCGAGCTGCGCAATGCTGAAACAATCCCGGGCCTTGCGCTAGGGCTCAGGGTCGCCGGTGTGGGGGCCAACGGGTTCGTCTACGAGACCGCGTTCGTGCGGCCCGAAGATGTCAATGAGGGCGACCACGTCGAAAAGCATGGCGACCTTCCGGTGGCAATCCCAACCACGAGTGTTGATCAGCTCAAAGGTTCGATTCTCGATATCACCGAGGCGGGCGGACTTGTCATTCGCAACCCGAATCCGGCTACGCCCCAGTTGACCACTGAAGGGGCGCCGATCGAGCTCACCGGGACCGTTGAGGAACGAATCACTCAACTTCTCGAGGCACACATCAACCCGGCTATCGCCTCGCATGGTGGGTTCGTGAGACTGCTCGGGGTGGATGGCTCTGTCGCCCAACTCGAAATGGGTGGCGGCTGCCAAGGGTGTGGGCTTGCTGCGATGACCCTGCGTGACGGAATCGAGTCGGCGATCAAGCACAACATCCCGGAGATCGATGAGGTTGTGGACTCCACCGATCACATGGCGGGCACGAACCCGTATTACTAAAGGACGCGCGGCTCGCGAGGGTTGGGCGTTGCTACCTGATACATGACGGAGTCGCCTCAAACATGAACGCCCCCGAAGTGAATCGGGGGCGTTCACTCGTGGCTAGGGGCGGCGCTGTCGTGCAGCCGTGCGCGTGCGGGCCATTCGAAGGGCACCGACCCCGCCTCGATCTATGCGGTTCGGGCTGCGCGGTCCTCGGCCGACTCGGAGCGGGTGCCGCCGTTGCGGGAGGCGCCGCGGATCGCGTTGGCTGCAGCCAGAGCGCTCCTTCCGGCCTCGTTGCCGATGCGAGGCAACTTCGCCGACCGTCGTGAGTAGTAGGAGCCCTTGCGGCCGCTCATACCCTCTCCATCGCTTGTCCCTCCGGAGGAGACCCCCGCTGCTACCGGCTCGCGCTCAGGCACGCTTGCAGGCTCTGCCGGGACGTCAGCCGCTTCCTCGTTTGTCGAGGCCGGCGTCATTTCTGCTGTCGACTCATCCTCGGCCGGCGCTTCTTCCGGCACCTCGTCAACGGCGTTCTGCGTGATTGGTGCCTCGGTAGTCTGCGGGGCGTAGGCGGTTGCTTCGGCCTCAGCCTGAGCCATCGCCTCGGCAACAGCCTTCGCCTCGGCCATGGCTGCTTCCTCGGTTGTTTCGGCCTTGGCGACCTTCTCCGCCTTATCTGCGATTGCCTCTACAGGGGCGTCGGCGGACGCTGCTGCCTTGCTGGCGGACTCGAGCTCGGCTGCCGCGGCCTCGGCCGCTTGCTGGATTAGCTCTGGCCGGACGCTGGGCCGAGCCTTGCGCGCCGGTGGCTCTGTGGCCGACTCAGCGGGAGCCGCGCCGGCAGGGGCTGGTGCTGTTGTGGCCGGAGGAGGCTGCGGAGGTGTCTCTGTCGCCGTCGGCGTCGGCATCTGGCCGATACCGCCGGTAGCGATCGCCCGTAGCTGGGCGTCGAGGTTGGCGGCCGTGGAGCGCAGCACTTCGATCCGTGCCGACAGCTCCGCCTCTTCCGCGTCATAGTTGCTCCGCATTTCGACGAGCGCAGCCTCGTGAGCTGCGAGCAGGCTCGCCGTGTCGGTCTCCACCGAATTGATCATTTCGACTGCCTCACGACGGGCGGCATCCCGAGTTGCGTCGGCAGCCGCCTCAGCCTTGTCGGCGAGCTCCTTCGCTTCGTCGCGGGCCATGGTGCTGGTCTCCTCCGCCGACTGGCGAGCATCCGCAACAAGGCGGAATGCTTCCTTCTTCGCCTCGGCGAGGAGTTCGTCAGCCTGCTCCTTGGAGCGGCTGAGAGTCAGGTCAGCCTTCTCTTGGGAACGACTCAGGGTGGCGTCAGCGTCGCGCTGCGCGTTGACAAGCAGTTCTTCTTTGGTCTTGGTGGCGGCAACCAGGGTGAGATGAACGGCTTCTTCGCGGCTGTGGGCCTCGGCCAGGTCACGCTCGAGACCGACGTAACGCGCCTCGGCAGTAGCAATCCTCTCGGCGAGGGCGCGCTGGACTTGCTGCAGATGGGCCGCCACGGCGTTGGGGTCATACCCTCGTCGCACAACAGGGAAATCGGGCTGGCTCGGCTGGTTGTCTGGCATCTGACCCTCTGACGTGGTGGTTCAGGCGTCCCCACACCTACCTGCCTATGCCCACGGTGAGTGTATCAGTAGTTACGCTCTGTGGTCAATGCCTTATTCCAAAAGACCTGCGTCGCTGACAAGGGTCAGCGTGTCGATCGTCTTCAGATGTTCGACGACCAGTCGCAGTTCTTCTGCGAAGGCTGTCCTCAGCTCGACTGTGTCGGGCGCCTGTTTGAACAGTTTTCGATTCTCGGCCAGCTGGATGGCCGCGGCAAACAGCACCTGCGACACCGATTCCGGGGTGTGGATGCGCCCCTGGAGGGAATACTGCATTCCTAGATCCATCGCACGTTTGCCCAATTCGTCTTTGTCGATCTGTGAGCTGTATGCGTCTGCCTCAATCAGGTCACCGATTACGCGGTAGGCCTCCAAGAACGGCCGCAGGACAACGTGCGACAGGAAGGGCTGGAAGGAGCGGAGAACTGCGTCGACTTCGCCGGCCGCCAAGTGGTCGCGCCACTGGGGGTCGTGAAACATCAGCTCAGCACGTATTTGATCAGCGAACTCCTCGGTCGGAGCGAAGAAGAACTCGAACTTGAGTAGATCGCGCAATTCCAGCGCTTGCGCAATTACGGCTTCGAGTGAGCTGGCCCCGTTGGAGTTGCGCACGGCAATTACGGCCAGTTCGGTTATTGCGGCGCTAAGGAAGTGGTGGATGATTGTATTGCGGTAATACGCCGCTGCCAGATGTTGCTCCGGGCCGATCGCATAGACCGTGTCCGTCGCCCCTTCGAAGCGGGTAACCACACCATGGTCGGTGAGGTTGTCGAGAGCCAGCTTGACGCGATCCGGATTCTCGAGATGGAGCTTCTCAGTCGTCGGCAGGTCACGCAGTCGCACGTATTCGAGGTACGGCTCGAGGACGCCCATGACTTCATCGAGCGTCAGGGAACGATTGTTCACGCTCAAAAGCGCCAGTGTTACGAGCGAGATGGGCGTGATTGGTGTGACCTCGTTGATGCGGTTGGCAATCTCGAAGGCCAGCTTGGGCACCACCGGAGATCGATGATCCTCAGCGTCCTCCGGCATCTCAGGCTGCTCGGAGAGAAACGAACTGAGGGCGAGCGGGGCTCCAAAGCGAAGATGGGCCCCGCCGTAGCGACGTCGCAAGGATCTGACGGTTCGAACCAGCCATCCGACACTCTCGCTCTGCTTGCGTCCGCCGGCCGCTTCGCCCGCGTAAGAGCCCACATCTTGGATCTGGTCGTATGCGATCGACACTGGGATGAAGATCACGTCATCAACCGAACCGCGCGTTGCCGAGTCAACGACATACGCCAGCATCCCGAGTCGAGGTGCCCGTAGTTTGCCGGAGCGGGACCGGCCCCCCTCGAGGTACCACTCCAGAGGGAATCGTTTCTCGAGCAGGTAGTCGACGTACTCACGGAGCGCGAACTTGTACGGCTCGTTGTCCTTGAACTCACGCCGGATGAAGAACACACCGCTGCGTCGCAGCAGTGGCCCAATCGGGAAGAAGTTCATGTTGATCCCGCCGGCGGTGTGATTGGGTGGCAGCTCATTCTCGAACAGGACGTACTGCAGGAGCAGATGGTCGAAATTCGATTTATGTGATGGGAGAAAGACCAACGGGTACTGCTGGCTCATGGTGTAGAGGGCGCGCAGTTCCTCGTCGTCGTAATTGATGTCGACATAGGCCTTTGTGATCAGCCAGTGGAAGCCTCCAGTGACCAGGTCGATCACGTATGGCGAGTGGGTCGCGGCGATCTCCTTCACGTAGCGGCGAACTCGGGTCGTCATCTGTTCGTACGAGACGCCGTTATGGGTCGCCAACGGAGTAACGCCGCGGGCGAAGCTGGGCCGCTCAATCAAAGACTCTGTCGGGAATTTGGGCACCTTGTATCTCGAGCCGCGCAGCTCCCGTTCAGCTCGTTCGAGTGCCAGCCACGCTCGCAGTGCGGTGAATTCGCCGAGACCGTTGCCGGCGAGGTGGCCACGCGGATCGGTCTCCCACAGCTCACGAAGATCGGCTGCCCGCCCTGTCTGGCCCATGACGATGCGCAGCCGTTCCGGATGCATCCGGTACGTCACATGCTGGCGGAACGGATCGGGATCGCGGGGATCGCCGAAGATCAGCATGTCGCGCAGCCCGACGGTGCGCTTGCCGTCTCGTTTCGATGTCGGGAGCCATGCAACCCGGATCGGCACGAGAAGGGGGTTCTCGCCGGTGGCGGCGGTGAAAGCTTCGAGGCGACCGTCGAATCTGCGCCGTCGTCTGCGGCGGCGTGTCTGGGGCAATGTCGCCATCTGGACGTGCCCGGGCGAGATATCGGGAGGTCGATGGCGCTCGATCCATCCCTCGAGCACCTTGCGCTCCAAACCGCCGCTCTCCTCAATGAGGAAGACGATCGGTCCGTCGCCTTCAGGCCACAACGGCTCATCGATCAGGGCGAGACCTGTGTAGGCGGAGTCATGCTTCTGGGCGGTCACGGGAGTGATTGTAAATGGACCCGATGTGAGAATGTGCGAGGCCAGTTGTCAGTTACCAGTTGTCAGTTACCAGTTGTCAGTTACCAGTTGTCAGTTATCAGTTGTCGGTCGCCAGTTGCCGGCTACCGGTTACAAGATTTCGACTGGTAACTGATAACTGGCAACTCATAACTCTCTGACTCTGGCATGGCGCGAATGAGGCCCGGCACAACCGGGCCTCATCTTCATTGATGTGAGTTGTTGTGTCAGTCGCCGCCGAGGAGGCCACCGAGGGCGTCCTTGGCCTTGTCGAGAAGGCCGCCGCCATCGTCATCGCCGTCATCGCCGCCATCGTCATCGCCACCGCCGAGCAGCTTGCTGACCTGATCGCCGAGAGGCCCGGGGAGCTTGTCACCGAGGAAGTCCGCTACTCCGGATACGACCGACTTGATCTGATCGACACCGAGTCCCGTCTTTTCCTGAAGTTGCTTGATCAGTTCGTCCACCATGCCTCCTGTAACTGGCTGGAATCACCGCCATTGTAAAGGAAGGAACTGGATCGGATTCCAAGTAGGCAAGTAGCAAGTAGCCAGTAGCAAGTACCGCCACATCGGGAGGTTCGACATGCGCCGTAGTGCGTCTTGCGGTTGCCCTCGCGCTCGCTTCCCGAGGTTCTTGTTACGGGATACGTGATACGGGATACGTGATACGAGTCCAAGGGGAAGCTCGTCGATCGCCCAATTGCCGCCTAACCGCGGCTCCAACTAGTTCGTGTTGGCTGACAACGGAATGCGGCGGGGTGCGGCCGGCAATGCGGATGACCAAGCTGGCCGGGCCGGAGCTTCTTCCGGTCCGAAGAGCTCAGCGAGGCTGAGGCCGCGACCCAAGTCGTGCCGGCAGCGTTCTTCGCAACGCCGGTATGGATCTCTTACCACTTCGTAGTTCTGTGCGACCATGTATTACTAGTCGGCACTAGACACCTAACTAGTAAGCACTTTGCGTGGTTTTTCGCGTTCTTGAATCTTGCCTATTCATCCTCGATGAGGCCTTCCACTACTGACAGTGGTGAGTTATGTTCAGCCGATGAAGTCCTCGCCTTTCAAGCCTTTGGCGCTCGGATTGGTTGTGCTGGCAACGATGCTCGGGGCACCCCAACCGGAAGCTTCCGCGGCGGGAGCACCAGCTTGGTATGCCAAACCGTCCGTGACCGGTGATCTACGAACGATCGATGTCGCTCTTGGCGATTCCCTGCAAGCTGCGTTCGATGCCGCTCTGCCGGGTGACACGATCCTGCTGGCGCCGGGTCGGCATGAGATTCAGGGCAACCTGGTCCTTCGCAATTCAGGCACGCCAGAGGCGTGGATCAGGATCACATCGCCGTCTGGGGGGAACCGCGCCGTGATCGATCTCAATGGCAGCGGTGAGTTCCGCATTTCCGGGTCGTACGTGCAGTTGCGCCGGGTGAGGATCCGACACGGTGGTGGCAACAATCTGCACATTGCCCCCGAGGCTTCGGACCAAACCCACGTCATAGTCAGCCGAGTGAACATTCGAGCGCTCGAGTGGGGTCCCGGAGCCGCCATCAAGATCAATCGAAACGGCGTTCACGACGTGCGGCGCATCTATCTCATCGACAACGACGTCTCGGAGGCGCTGTCCAACGCCGTGATCGATGGCGTCGGCGTTCGTAAGGTCGTCGTGCGATCCAACCGGATCCATGACAATGCAGTTGGTAGCCACGGCATCTTCTTCAAGGGCGGCTCGTCGAAGATCCTCATCGAGCGCAACGAGGTCTACGGGATTCGGCAGAATGCCGCCGTCCAGCTCGGCGGCAATACCGGCCCCAACTTCTTCGATCCGCTGTGGCCGCAATGGGAGGGTGTTGGTCAGGTGGTGCGCAACAACCATGTCTTTGACTTCGATGACTCGGCGTTCGAGATTCGTGGAGTGCTCCGGGGCAAGATCTACAGGAACACTGTGGAGACTCAGTCGAGCTTCGCGATCTTCCGGCTGCAATGTGGCGAGGTGGCTGGCGGAGGTGGAACTTCAGGCAACGAAGCGATCGTCATCCGTGACAACACGATCGAGGCAACCGGTGACCCCCAGTATGCCCGCAATGACTGCGGCCCGGTTGACATCCGGTTTGCCCGCCAGACGTGGATCGGAACGTTCCACAACTCTGGAAGTGCCGGTCCCGACGTACCGACGTTCCCGTTGCCGAGCGATACGGTGATTCCCTAGGGAAGACGCCGCATCGCAAGACTGCTTCAACCCCAGCCCAACTCGTGGAGGCGTTCATCGCCGATTCCCAGATGGTGGGCCATCTCGTGAAGGACGGTTTTGCGGATCTGTATGGCGAGTTGGGCGGGACTGCGGGCGAATCGCAGGTGTTCCTCACGAAAGATGCTGATTCGGTCGGGAGATGTCGCGTAATAGCTCATTCCACGGTCCTTCAGCATCACCCCTTCGTAGAGGCCCAACAGCCGATGGCCGTGTTCGGCTTGGGTGGGAGTTGGTCGATCCTGGACCACTACGTGGAGGTTGTCGATGCGCTCGACGACCCATTCGGGCAGTTCAGCAAGCACGTCATCGACGATACGTTCGAACGCGGCGAGGTCTCCCCGCAAAGCGAGCTCGCCGTCATTCGCAGCTGGGGCGGTGTCCACGACACGAGGTTAGAGGTGGCGCCGGTCATAACCGACAGTCGTCGATCGCAGAAGGGGAGTGATCCCGAGCTAGTTTGCGGCAATCGTGAGCGAGGGCACCTACATCGTGACAGGAGCTTCGTCCGGCATCGGACGAGCCGTCGCTGCCAATATCGCGCGGCGCGGCCATCGTGTTGTCGCGGTGGCCAGATCGGAGGGTCCTCTCACTGCCCTGGCGTCGCAATGCGGTCCCCATGTCTCGGTGGTTCCCGCGGATGTGGCCAGCGAGGAGGGTATTGCTGCGGTGGTCGATGCCGTTCGCGACACAGCAGTGATTGCCGGAGTTGTACACGGGGCGGCTTCGCTGGTGCCGCTAGAGGTCTATGCGGATGTAGATCCCAGCGAGCTGGTCGGCCACTTCGCGGTGCACGTTGCCGCTCCGATCGCCCTCTGCCAAGCAGTGGCGAAGGGCCACGTCGTGGAGCGGATGCTCTTCATTGACAGCTACTCGGCCTCAACCCCGCGGGCGGGATGGCCCGCGTATTCGATAGTCAAGGCTGCGGCGCAGATGGCGGCGCGCAGCGCGGTGGTTGAAGGGGCGGCATCGCATGTGATCAGGGTCTTCCCGGGGGCAGTCAATACCCCGATCGTGGATGCCGTCTTGGCGTCCGACACGCCGACCGCCGCGGAGTTCTCTGCGATGCTCGATCGAGGGGAATTCGCCCAGCCGGCAGAAGCGGCCGAGTTCATTGCAGGCGTTTTGATCAGCGCTTCCGATGACCTGCTGGAGACACGAGAGGCCTGGGACTACAGCAATCCTGAGGACCGTGCGGCCGTTTTCTAACCGCCACCGTCGGTGAAGTCCACCTGATTCGCTATCGACGCTGAGGCGACGCGGTCCGAGAGCCGCTGGCCCACTGTGTCGTCAGACACTGGTACGACTTTGGGGGCCGCGGGCTTCTTGGCCGCGGTCTTGGCCGCCGAAGCCTTGGTGGCGGCTGTCTTGGGCTTGGCGGCTGTCGGTGCCTTGGAAGCTTGGGGCTTCTTCGCAGCTGGCTTCTTGGCCGGCGGCTTGTTGGCGGTCGAGCCGATGGCCTCTTCCACGCCGGCACCAGCTGCCCTGGAGACGGACATGTCGATGACTGTGTCCGGATCAACGGAGGGCTGGCCCGGGGCGGACTCGTCTTTTGCGGTCTGAATCGCTTCGCCGTCGGGATCGGCTGCGGCGGTGTCTGCCGCCGGGGCGAGTTCGATCAACTCATCAGCGGCTTCGCCGCGTGTCGCAGCTCCGTCGCGGATCGTCTCGTGAGCGACCTGAAGGCGCCGGTTGAGATCTTCAATCGTGTCCCACGCAATCGCGAGCTCTCGCTCCATCGGGGCATCCGCCCGGCTCTGCGAAAGCCGCTTGTTGATGCGGAGCGCTTTGGCCTGGGATACGCCATAACCGATGCCCCCGCCGGCAACTGCGGCGAGGAGGATCCAAAACACGATTTCTGATGCTGCGTAAAACATAACTTCCCTACTGATCGGCAGGTGTCAGCTGGAACCGGAGAAGTTCTCCTTCTCCCGCGGCTGCCCCCGCTGACACTCGACTTGGGTCGATTCCAAGGCGGACGAGGTGGGCCCCAATTGCTTCGGCTCTTCCCTGCGCTAGTTCGTCGGGATCGACGCTCCCTTCTCGCTCCTCGGCATGAACTTCGATCGAGATGTTGAGGTTGGGGTCCGCCTCGAGGAAGGCGACGAGCACAGTCGCCAGCTCGGCCACCTGAGCTGTCGGCTTCAGTTTGTTGCCCGTGAACGCCTTGCCGCCGGACATGTTGCCGCCAATCCCGGTGCCGTCGGAGCGAAGCGTCCACTGTTCCCCAGAACTCAGGACGGTGACGATCTCGGGAACTCTCCACAGCATGTAGGTGTCGGCTGTGCCCTCGCTCAATTGGAGCTTGCCGGTGACTTCGAGTTCCTCACCTCCGCGGACTACGGCCAACGCGATCGGCTTCCGAACGTCGGCGTTGGCGACGGTTCCTTCTATCGACACGGTGCTGTCACCCGGAGATATGATTTGGAAGTGAGGCAGCTCCAACGGTGATACGACCACGTTGTTCTTAATGGCGACGTCAGGGCCAAGCGCCTCAGCCAGGCGAGCCACCGCGGCATCAGCCGCGGCCTCATCAACAGCTCCGCCGGTCAGTGTGGCCCCATCGGCGTCGAGAGTCAGATGGGCGTCGATCAACATTGTGAGAATGGGAACGGTGCCGGGGGCATCTCCCAGCCACGAATGCGCTACCACTGATCCGTCCACCCCGATCTGATTGCCAACGTTGTCCCCCCAGAAGTCTTCGCTGGCATCGGCCAGAGCACGAATTGTGCCGGCGGCCGGGACCGTTCCCCGTAGCGCCAGCCGGCCCGCACGAACCGTCATAGTCAGCACGGCGCCGGGCTCGGGTGGGGTTGTTGTCGTCGAGGCGACCGGGGGAGTCGTCGGCGAGACGATGTTGCCGGAGCCTTCGACCCATGTGACCTTGGCGACTCCGCCCATTGCGGCGAGAGCGTTCACTGCACCGTTTTGCTCGTTGGTGGAGAGGTTGGAGACGATGGTGGCTTGGCGGCCGGTAAACGTGATCTCTTCAATTCGATAACCGGCGTCTGTCAGGGCCTCACGGCTCGCCGATTCGAGACTGCGCTCTTCAGCTCTAATGCCCCAAGGTATTGCCAGCAAAATGATGGCGCCGAGCGCGACAAACCAGGGCCACTGCTTGCGCAGCGCGGGCCAGCTCTCCCAGTTACGTGGTCGCGCCTCTTCGAGGCGCTGCCGGATTTCCTCCATACGCCGTGTTCTTCGGCAGGAAATCAGGAGGACCAAAGGCCTGATCCACCGAAATGTCTAGAGGGTGACGAGCGCCAAGATGAGGAGGGTCTGCCCGGCGTGATAAGTAATCATCGTGATCAGTCTTCCGTTGGCGATTGGGCTGACAAATCGATTCCAACCCAATGTGGCATCGGATCCATAGAAGAGGGCCGCTCCGGCTGTGGCGATTGCGTTTGTCGTCGCCGCGGCAGACACGACCATCGCTGAGATGACGGTCATGTACAGAGCGACCGGTAACTGGAGGCGAGAGTCCTGGGTGTTTGCTCCGTTCAAGATACGTTTGCCCAGGACGGCGAATGCGATGAGCGCTGCGCCGAGAGCGACTATCGCGGGAGCCAGGCTGAAACCAGCCAGCACGAGTCCGACGACGTATGCGACATGAGCTGCCAGGAAGGACGCCAGCCCGGCGATGAACTGGTCGGGCTCCAGCATCAGGAAGACGTCACCGGCCAGGCTGAGGACAAGAGCCAGGATGAACCAGGCCCGTGTCGAAGTTGCTGCGGTGTCTATTGACAGCGCCACGCGGATGAGCAAGAGCATTGTGAGTGGCTTGGTGACGAGTAATACAGGTCGTCGAGTTGTGGCGACCGACCACCAATGGATGAGAGCCGAAACTGCCGTGAGCACTAGGAAGATGACAGCCGTGGCGTTCATGCCCGAACGCTAGCGGGCCGGTCCCGGCCCACTGCTACGATTGCGGCTCGAACGGGCGCTTAGCTCAGCGGAAGAGCGCTGCCTTCACACGGCAGAGGTCACTGGTTCGAACCCAGTAGCGCCCACCGATCCAGAAACGTATGCGTGGCTCGTTTTCTCAATGCTGTCAAAGGGTGTCGGGTAGTGCCCGGTTGGACGATCTCTTAGCCGCGGATAGTCCCCGATCACCTGAGATATGCGAGTGCTGCGGACACCATGCGGACACCAGGTACGTGAGGCGAAACCGTGAGGTCCTGAGAGGGTGTCTTCATGTGCGGGCCCGGGATGCGCGCCACCATGGGTTTCTCCGATTTGGCAATGGCTAGGCCGACATTGGCTCGGCAGAGGCCAAGGTGGCGATCTGGTCGATGACCTCAGATGCCCGGAGCACGCCGTTGTGCCCGTGGCCCTGTGTGCTCACGAGCCCTGCATCCCAACGGTTGGCCAGCAGCTTCGCGTGTTCAATCGGTACCATGTCATCATCAACATCGTGGATGAGCATTGTGCTGTCGGGGACGTTCATGTCGAGTATCCCGGCTGGAATCCGCTCCCATATGTCCTCGCCAAACCTGTTGTCCATCGATTGCTCAACAGCCTTTGTGACCACCGGCCGAAGCCGCAGGGTCGCCGCGAAGGTTTCGAGAACTCGACGGGGCCGTAGCTCGGGGGCCAGCAGCACGAGCCTGTCGGCTCTGAGCGAACCTTGCATCGCCACGGATGTGGCCATTGCTCCCACTGAGTGTGCGACGACGATGTCGACCTTGCCAAGCGCGTTTCCAGTGATCTCGATGGCGTCCGCCATCTCGAGGGGGTTAGTGGAACGTCCGGCCTCGATGCCGTGGGCTGGGAGGTCGATGACCACACATCGGTAGCCTTCCTCTGTGAGCCGCAAGGCGATCCGGCGGTATTGTCGCGACGACCCGGCCCATCCGTGGATCAGGAGAGCCGTCCGCGAACCATCACCTATCTCATACCCGTGGACCACTGATCCAGCCGACTCGAAGGTGATCCTCCGTGCCCCCGGTGGAATCTGCGGTGACCGAGGTCGAGCGAGCGGGAACGGCGTGAACCACAGATATGTGGCGATACGCCCTGCAAGCTTTGGGGCAACAAACGAGAGGGCTCCGAGGCCGACGCTTGTCGTCTTCTGCGCTACCGCCTCTCTTCGACTCATGCGACCCTCTTGACCTGAGGTCGGTCTTCTTGGGTCAACCGGGCGGGCTCTGCGATCGGACCAACGCCGTAGTTGAGATCGGCGATGACCTCTTCGGGCGAGAGGTCGAGTTCAAACCCATCGAGATTGATCGCGATCCTTCCTTTTGCACCCTGTCGGTCTCGGTTTCTGAGCTTCTGCAACATGGCTCCTCCATAGTGAGTTGCGATACACAACTCACTATTGCACAGTCCGTTGCAAAGTGCAACCCACTAAGATATGATGATGGCATGGCATCGACAGAGTTGAGCGAAACGGGCACCAACCGCTACGACATTTTCGACTGCTCCGTGGCGCGGACACTCGAACACGTCGGAGAGCGATGGACATTCATGGTCCTACGAGACGCGTTCTACGGCATCCGCCGTTTCGACGACTTCCAAGCCAGTCTCGGCGTCGCGAGAAACATCCTGACCAAACGTCTCGCCAAGCTCGTGGACGCCGGGATCATGCGCAAGGAGCCCTACCAGGAGCATCCGACCCGGTACGAGTACGTGCTAACTGAGAAAGGGCGGGATCTTGTGCCGGTCCTCACCTCCCTTCTCGCATGGGGCGACAAGTGGGAGACGGAGAACGAGCCGCCGGTGCGACTAATCCACACCACCTGTAAGAACGTGATGCACAGCCAGGCCGTCTGCTCCGAATGCGGCGACGAGATCAACGCCTTCAATCTGCACCTGGACCCAGTCCCCCAGATCGTGATCGAACGGGTCGTCAAAGCGAAGCTGGCAGCCCACACGACCTAACCGCGGGCTCTGGTTTGGGCTTGATAGGTTCGAACCCAGTAGCGCCCACCAGAGGCATCGTTGCAGGGCAACGGGACCGGTCGAAGAAGCAGCCAGTCCGTCTGACATTCCCCAACGAGCCGAACTACGGTGACCTGTGGGTGCGACGACTCGTCACCCACATGTACGAGCACCTTGGCCAGGTGATCGCGATCGTGCCTCCCTGCAGCCGCTGACCGACCGATCGGAAGATTATGAGCATGTCCGACTACACACCGACCTTCTTCCCCGGACCCGCCGACTTCCGAGCGTGGCTCGACGAGCACCACGCGACGATCGACCACCTTTGGGTGGGCTATTACAAGAAGGCGACGAACAAGCCGTCCGTGACCTGGGAAGACACGGTCGCTGAAGCGCTGTGCTACGGATGGATCGACGGGATCCGGAGGTCTCGCGACGACGAGAGTTACATGGTGCGCTTCACACCTCGCAAATCGAGGAGCGTCTGGAGCCAAAGAAATATCGACCTCGTCGAACGGCTCACCTCGGAAGGCCGCATGAAAGCTGAGGGTCTCGCTGCCTTCGCCTTTAAGGATGTGCACCCAGACAGTGGGTACGCGACAGCGAAGTTCGACGGAGCGTTGACGGACCAGATGATCTCCCGATTCAAGGCGACCACGGGCGCATGGGAGTTCTACCAAGAGCAACCGCCCGGCTACCGCCGGCAAACGGCACGTTGGGTGATGAGCGCGAAGCGTGAGGAGACTCGAGAGCGGCGGCTGGCGACGCTGGTCGACGACTCGGGGAACCGACGGCGCATCAAGCAGCTTCGTAGGGGCTGAAGGTGGCAGTTGGCGGGACGTCGTTGCCAACTAGATGGGCGATACGACTGATCTGGAGGCAGACCAACACGAGCCCGACCGGCCTGGACCTGCCCGCAGGTTCCTCAAACGACGCCGCGGCAAGCTGCCGAGTGTCGGGTGGGGCTAGGCTCGGATACGGCGACTGGAGGGTTCTGGTGAACGACGTATTCGTCTGCCACGCATCTGAAGATCGGTCTTTCGCCGAGGCGGCTGTGGCGGCGCTCGAGGCCCGCGGGATTCGGTGCTGGATCGCCCCGCGAGACGTTCCTCCCGGTTCGGACTATGCGGGGGCCATCCTGTCGGGGATCAGCACTAGCCGAGTATTGCTCCTCATCTTCTCCCACTGGTCGAACGAGTCGCCGCACGTGCCCCGGGAAGTGGAGCGGGCAGTCAATCGGAAAATGCCAATAGTCCCGTTCCGTTTGGATGAGGTCGCTCCGAGCGGCCCCCTCGAGTATTTCATCAGCGGTGCCCAATGGTTTGATGCCGCCTCGGGCAGCCCCGATGACCACCTCCCGGCTCTGGTCGACGCAGTCAGGCGGCTGGTATCCCCCGCAGCCACGCCAGCCCCCGTGGCCGAGCGGGAGGACTTCAGCCGCGAAGTGCGCGAGCAACTGGAGACGCTGGTCTTGCGGTACGGCACCGAGTTGGCCGGTGACGCGCGCCGGCTGCAAGCGGTGCTCCGTGACATGGTTGGAGAACATCCAGCCGAGATTTCGGCGCTGGTCACTGCAGCGGAGGAAGGGGTGCCGGAGATGTTGCTGCACTCCTCGGACCCAGGAGCCTCGGCCACCCGGGAACGCCTGGCCCGCCGCTTGAAGGAAAGGCGTGCGCTCGGCATGGAGGCGGCGGAGTGGGCGGTAGCGTCGTGGGCACGTGCCCTCCGGATCCCACCGTCCCCTTCTCAGCCGCCGCTGGACCTCGGGGAGACGAAGCCGGCCTCCGCCGCCGAACCAGAGAAGACCCGTCCCGTGGAGATAGACGAGAGTCTCACGCCCGCCGTGTCATCGGGCCAACCAGCGGCTCCGCCCGTGCCGCCGGCGAAAGAGGTCCCCCGAGCAAGTGCCGAGCCGGCGCAGGCGGCACCGTCAACCCCGCCGCAACCCCGGGTAGCGCAATCGCCGCCGCGTCCCGACGGGCGTCCCGCCTGGATCTATGCGCTGCTTGCCGTGATCGGCGTCGCGCTCGTTGTTGGAGCCGTCGTTCTGTTCTCCGGGGATGAGGCGACCGGTCCGGCAGCGACCGATGTCACCACCACCACCGGAGTCACGACCAGCGGGCTCGGCACTACGCCGAGCACGCTCACTCCGACCGCACTATCGGCTGACTCCGAACGAATCGTTGCCCGTGGGCAGGTACGGATCGGCGTTCGGGACAACCCCTTGCCGCCCCTCACAACCTTCGAGGCGGATCTCTCGCAGGAGGTTGTCTCGCGTCTGTTCGGCGACATCGCCGTGGAGTTGGTGCCGGTCGCCGTCCTGGACCGCTTCGCCGTTCTCGAGGCTGGTGATGTCGACTTCCTGATCCGTTTGACGACCCACACCACGAGCCGGGAGGAGCTGGCGTCGTTCACCAGCCCATACTTCCTCGATGGATTGGCGTTCGCATTTGGGCCGGACCGCGGGATCTCCTCGATCAGCGGTCTGGCCGGTCTGACGATCGGAGTGTTTGACGGAACAAGCACGGAACTGGAGGTCCGGCAGGCCTTGGAGGGGAATGGAGTGGGTGCAACGATCGTCGGATTCGACGACACCGACGCCGTATCCAATGCTCTCGTAGCCGGCGAAGTCGACGCCATTGGCGTGTATTGGGCGCAGGCTCTCAACTACGTAGAGACCCTCGGTGTCGACGCATTCCTCTACACGCTGCTAGAGCCGCTCACAGTCGTGGTGTCACTTGAGAACCCCGGCTTGCGCGACGATCTCGACCGGGTCTTGCGGGAAATGGTGGCCGACGGGACCTGGCGACAACTGTATGAACTCCGGTTCGTGGAACCGCCGCCCTGGAGCGAGGATGAGATGTCGACCTTCCCGCCGGTCGACCGATGATTCTCCGCCGGCTGGATTCGGGCGGGCCCTGTGGCGGACTCGCGATGCCTGGGCTCCGCTCGGAGGTGCAGTCGTGAATAACCGCAAATCGTCCTTGGGTGAGCCGAGAGACGCCTGAGCGCGCCGGAGCGCTAGAGCCCGGAAGGCGGGAATCGGCTTCGGCACAACTGGCGTATCCAGGCCGTCCGTAGAAATCGAGCCGGAAGGAGATCGGCACGCAGACCCGTCGGGGGCGACGCCATTTCGGGCGCTGCTATGTTCCGAGACCTTCTCAGTGGCGCCCACAAATGTCAGCCTGCTGGAGCTGGTCAAGGAGCGCGCTCACTACGACAGCAGCTCGGTGATGCAATAGCGGACCGGAAGTCAGCCATAGTGGGGATGACAAATGGCAACCCGACGAAGGCGAAGACTCTTGGGCGTGGTGGGAGCGTTAGCTCTGTTGCTGCTCGCGGTGGCCGGCCTATGGGCGGGCCAGCGTCGACTGATCTACTTTCCGGATGGCGATACTCCGTCTCTCGATCTGGTGGGGCCCGGCTGGGTGGAGGTGTCGTACGCCACTTCGGACGACCTCACGCTCACGGCCTGGTATCACGCCCCGAACCCCGGCCGCCCGATCGTGATTGTTCTCAACGGCAATGCGGGCAACAGGGGCGATCGGGCCGCGCTGGGCCGAGGTCTGAACGCCGCCGGTTTCGGAGTGCTACTCACTGACTACCGCGCGTATGGAGGTAATCGCGGGAACCCCACGGAGGACGGACTGGCTCTCGACGCGCGGGCTGCTGTGGGCTTTGTCGCGGAGCGGACATCGGGTAGTCCACTCGTCTACTTCGGCGAATCACTCGGCGCCGCGGTCGCCGTCGAACTGGCGGTCACTCACCCGCCGGCTGCGCTCGTGCTCCGTTCGCCATTCACCTCACTGGCCGACATGGGACACGTTCACTACCCGTGGTTACCCGTCGGGCTTCTTCTCAAAGATCGGTATCCGTCGCACGAGCGCATGGAATCGGTTCATGCTCCAACTCTCGTCATCGCCGGCGCGGCCGACTCCATCGTGCCCATCGAGCAGAGTCGGGAGATCTATGCGGCTGCTCCCGAGCCGAAGCACTTCATGATGATCCCCGGTGCCGACCACAACGATCCCGAGTTGGGGCACGGTGCGAGCATGATCGACACCGTCACGGCATTCATTGCCCGGTCAGTAGCGGACTAGCCGGCAGCCAAACGGGGCACCACGCCCGCGCAGTCAGAAACGCATCTGTCGGTCGTTTCGTCAACCCTGACGATCCCGAAGGCTGGATTGGAACCACCGTACCTCGAATGTCGCAAGGGCGGCTATCTGCTGCCGCTGCCGGATCGGACCGAGTGAAATGGCAAGGACACGTACCAACGAGGGAACGATGCTTTCCAGCAAGTTCACAATCGGAGTTGTAGCTTGTGCACTCTTGGCGATCGCATGTGGTGGCGCCGGCACGAGTACGATCGTGTTGCCCGGAGAGGCGGAGCCGCCCGCACTCTCAGACACGTCGGATGGTGCGGCGCCACCCGCCCAACCTCTCTTCCCTGAGGGCCCCTCGGCTCTGCGCGAATTCGGCTCGGACCAGTTCCCGACGCCCCTGGTCGAGCTGTCGGACATCATCGCGGGCGGGCCACCCCCTGACGGCATCCCACCGATCGACGATCCCGTTTTTGTCGGCGTTGCCGAGAGAGTGGATTCCTATCGGGACAACGCTCCGGTCGTTGCGCTCGAGATCAACGGCGACGCGAGGGCGTACCCGGTTGCTGTCATGATCTGGCACGAGATCGTCAACGACACGGTCGGTGGAGTACCGGTCACCGTCACATACTGTCCGCTCTGCAACTCGGCGGTCACCTACGGACGAGTGATCGACGGCACGGAGACCACCTTCGGGACGTCGGGTCTGCTGTTGGCCTCGGCGCTTGTCATGTACGACCGGGCAACCGAATCATTGTGGACCCACTTCGACGGACGGGCCGTCGTCGGCGTGCTGACCGGCACGCCACTGGATGTGTACGGATCTCCGTTGATGGCGTGGCGCGATTTCCGGACCAACTATCCACATGGGCTCGTGCTCGACGAGACCAAGACGGGCCACAGCCGTGACTACGGCCGCAATCCCTACTTCGAGTATGACGATCCCGACACCCGGCCGTTCTTGTACTTCGGCGATGTCGATTCCAGAGCGCGAGCGAAGGAAAGAGTTGTGGGCGTGGCATTCGAAGGCGTGGACGTGGCATACAGTCTTCAGTCGCTCAGGGGAGAGGGACCCGCCGTCACTCCGGTCATCGTCGGGGGATCCGAGCTGGTGGTGCTCTGGGTGCCGGGTCAGGCCAGCGCGCTCCACGGTCCAAGCGTGCAGTACGGCCGCGACGTCGGCAGCGTTGGCGTGTTCGAGCCAATCGTCGCCGGCCGGCGACTGACGCTGGCGGCCGATGGCGACGGTTTCGTCGACGCCGAGACCGGCACACGGTGGTCGATCACCGGCGCGGGCGTGTCGGGACCGCTCTCGGGGGACCAACTGCCACACATTCCGCATTTCGACACGTTCTGGTTCGCCTGGTCGACCTATCGCCCGGGCTCGGAGCTCGTGGGAGCGGTTGGCGAATAGCCGTCGCCGGGTTCTCGTGGAGACAGTCTTCCTCCCAGCCACTGGAGCCTCCGAACTGTGCTGGATCCAAGGCATCGACCCCAGAGATGGGACCGCCGCGAAACTAGGGAAGCCGCTGATCGTCGACGCCGCATTGGTACGGCTGAGCGCGATTCCTGGCGCACGTGCCTTCCCAAGCCATTAGAGACCTTCGGCTCTACACGCATTAGAAGGCATATGTAGGAATAGGGCCAAACACAGAGCCATTCTTGCAGCAGGATCCGTTCCTGCGGGTCGCGCTGCCCGTATAGAAAGGACTGCTCGCATGACTCTGGCGGACGACACAAGCGTGTCTTTGACATTGGATCTGAAGGGCATGCTCTGCCCGATGCCGGTCGTCGAGATTTCGAGGGCGATCAAGCAAGTTGAAGTTGGCCAGATAGTCGAGGCTACGGCAACGGATCCTGGAGTGATGGCCGACATCCCGGCGTGGTGCCACAGCACAGGCAACACTCTCATGGCGTTGGAAAAGGCGGAGTCTCACTTCGTCTTCAGGGTCCGGCGCGACGCTTGACCTGGATGGCAATGTATGACATTCGATTCCGCTCTGCACTTCGTTGAGTTCGAGCTCCAGATCATTGCCCTGACTTGGATGGCCCTGCTCTACACCATCAAGGCAGTTCAGTTATCCAGATTGCCGATGCCCTGGGAGCAGGGTCCCGCTAGAGGCAGCCGAGCCGCCGGTTCGGCGCGCTCATACCTCGGGATCTTCGTTCCGCAGAGCCGGGAGAGCTCGCGGCTCCACCCATGGCGCTGGGTCGAATTCGGCGCGTACCATGTCGGGGCGGCGGTGGCGATCCTCATCACGTTCACCTTGCCATTTGCTCCCGGCCTCATGACGCGTGCCGTTTCGATCGTGTGTGCCGTTTTGATCGCGCCGGCGTTGCTGGTCGGCTTCGCCAAGATCTACAGACGCCTGGCGCAGCCGGACCTGCGCTTCATCAGCTCGCTGGACGATCACGTGTCACTGATCACGCTGCAGTCGTTCTTCCTCACTGCGGTGATGGTCTTGCTGTTCGACACTCCCGGCTGGCGCATGGCCTACTTCCTGGTGGTGGCGGCATTCCTGTTCTACGTACCGTTCTCGAAGATCAGCCACTACGTCTACTACGGGTTCTCTCACTTCCTGACCGGAAGCCGCTACGGCTGGCGGGGCGTGACACCGGGGAGGACGTGACATGACGAGCGACATCGAAGTCCCGATCACTGACCGGGCCAAGGAGGAGCTGGAGAAGCGGTTCAACCGGTTGGTGGGTGTATCGGCAACGAACCTGTGCACACACTGCGGATGGTGCATCGACTCATGTCACGTCTACCTGGCCACGGGCGATGTTCGTCTGTCCCCGGTCGGCAAGGCGGACCTCATTCGGCGCCATTACAAGCGCTCGCACGACTGGATGTCCAAGGTGTTTCCGCGTTGGACCGGGGCGAAATCGGAGATCACCGAGAACGAGTTCGACGACTGGCTCGAGGCCGCCTTCCAGGCCTGCACACTCTGTGAGCGTTGTGTCGTCAACTGCCCAATGGGTGTCGAGACGCCGCAGCTGCTGGCGGCAGCGCGCGGCACTCTGACGGCCATTGGCAAGGCTCCCGAGATCCTGGATCAGCTCGCCAACGCTGCGATTGCGCGGGAGGAATTCCTGGACAGCTTCTCTGAGTACTTCCTCGACCAGATCACCGTGCTCGAGGCTGAAGTCCGGGAGAAGCTGGACGACCCGACGGCGCGGATCCCGGTGAATGAACCGGCGGAGATTCTCTACGTGCCGCTGTCCGGGGCGCACACGATCGTCCCCCAGGCGATCATCTTCAACGCGGTTGGTGCCTCATGGTCGCTGTCAATGTTCGAAGCCTCCAACTATGCGATGTTCCTCGGTGATACGGCCCGGGCCAAGAAGATTGCGATGCGAGTCATCAATGAGGCTGAGCGCCTCGGGGTGAAGGAACTCGTCATCTCCGAGTGTGGCCATGCATATACAGCCTTCCGTTGGGAGGCGCCTAAGTGGTTCGGAGGCCCGCTGCCCTTCAAGGTGCGCAGCATCGTTGAGGTGCTCGATGAGTACGTGGCCGAGGGCCGACTGCCGATAGATCCGAGCATCAACTCGGAGCCACTCACCTATCACGACCCGTGCAACCTGGGTCGCAAGGGTGGGGTCTTTGACGAACCGCGCCGGGTAATCGAGGCGGCGTCGACAGACTTTCGTGAGATGACGCCCACCAAGGCCCAGAACTTCTGTTGCGGTGGAGGTGGTGGCCTCGTGGCTCAGCTCGACTGGCGCGACCAGCGGATCGCCTTCGGCGGCCCCAAAGCAGACCAGATTGCCGAGACCGGAGCCACCCGGGTCATCACGTCGTGTGACAACTGCCGCCACCAGATAAACGAGCTAGGCGACAGCTACGGCCTCGGTTTGTCCGAGGTTGTGTCTGTATCCGAGCTGCTCGTGGATGCACTCCTCGCAGCTCGTCAGCCGGTACAACAACTTGCCAAGGAGGAAATGTGAGCGATGACGACGGTCGCAGGAAGATGGCGTTGATCGCCTCTCAGGGAACCCTCGATTGGGCCTATCCGCCCTACATCCTGGCGTCCACAGGGGCCGCGATGGATTGGGATGTGCGGATCTTCCACACCTTCTACGGCCTGACACTTCTCAAGAAGAAGCTCAAGGCGAAGGTAGCGCCATACGGCAATCCTGCGATGCCCATGAAGATGCCCTTCGGACCGCAGGGGTTCCAGTCGATCGAATGGCCGATCCCCAACATCGTCCAGACCAACGTTCCGGGCTTCAATCGCCTGGCGACGGTGCTGATGAAGCGCACTTTCAAGAAGAAGGGCGTCCAGTCGGTCGAAGCCATGCGCGACATGTCCCTGGAATTAGGTGCCACCCTCATTGGGTGTCAGATGACGATGGACGTATTCGGCTTTGATCTCGAGGAATTCATTCCCGGAGTCGAGATCGCCGGTGCGGCCGCCTTCCTTGCGTTCGCCGCCGACGCCGACATTCAGTTGTTCGTCTAGGGAGGACTTGACGCGGCAGGCGCCGTGCGATGGAGGCCGCCGGCAATAGGCGGTCAGGAAGTCGTGCCGCAATTGCGCGTGCCGCGTTTCTTCTGCGACGTGAAGTCATTTGAACTCTCTGGGCGGCCCTTTCCGGTGGTCTGGTGGCGTCTGCGGTGGCACCGTTTGGTTGCGCGGATAAGGCTCGAGCCCAGTAGCGCCGACCTAGATAGCCGAGCGTCGGCTCACGATCCCTGGCGTCGGACTGCCTGTGCGTCGACCCAGCCCGACAGACCACTGGCAGGATCGGTCAGATGGGCCCAGCCACTGTCCTCCCGCTCGAGTTGGTACCACTGCGCCGGCTCGGCGGAGCCGATCACGGCGTCCGTATTCTCCAGGCCGTACATCGGGGTGGGTTGCTCGACGAACACCCATTCGGGTTGCGCTACTGGTGACTTTGGAGGGGCTGGTGCGGCCGCGGCCCGTTCGACGGTTGGGGGTGCCGGGGCCTTGGCCTTCTTGTGGCTCGAAACAGGCTGGGCCACCTCTGTATCCACGGCCGGGGCGGCGGGCACGTCGGGAAGCGGCACGGGAGCTGGGCGTGATGCAATCCAAGCCTCCTCAGCCCGCATTTCCTCTTCGACGCTGTCGAGCATCGTGGCGCCGGCTCGTGCCAGGAGGCGCGTTGCCTGGACGGCAGCGGCAAGGGTTCCGGCAGTTGTGGTTGCGCCGTCCAGCCACAGTCGAGCAGTGATCTCCTTTTGGTCCTCAGCGGCGTCGAATTCAGCCAGGTCAGCCCGGCCGAGGAGCAGTCCGTCGAGAGCAAAGCGGACCCGACTGTCGACCTGGTCCGATGGCCCCGACGGCCAGCGCGCCGGCGACGAGGCAACCAATCGAATCGCTGGTCCGTCGATGATGATCCCGACGCGGTCGCCATCGATTGACGCCTCGTAGCGGAGCGGATCGGCCGTCTTCGAGACGCTGAGCGGTCCGAATCCCGTGTCGACGAGTGCCTCGAGTAGGTCGGTTGTCATCGCCATGTTCTGATCTCCTCAATCGGAAGAGCCCGGCCGGCTCTGTTGGCAGCTGTTTTGAAGACGCTGAGGTCTGAGGGGGGTTGCAGACCTTCGACGCCAGCGTTCACACACTCGCTGTAGACACCATGCAGTTCCCGGAGTCGTTGGGCGACGTCGTTGTTGAACAGCTCCCGCAACCGGTGGATCTCGCTGTTGATGTAAGGCGACCGTGTGTCCAACCAGCCCCGCATCTGCCGGGTCTTGCCCACCAGCACATGATGGAAGTCCTCGGGTTTCATGACTTCGGAGCCGAGCGACAGAACAATGCTGGTGACGCCCATCGCAACGGCCACGGGCCAAGAGATCGCCACGCCGGCCACGGTGAACAGCACACCGGAAACCGACAGCGCCGCGGCGCTGGTCTGCCCGCCGACGAACCACGATGACGGATCCCGGCCCTCCAGGTCGGCGATCGCCCGGTCGAAGCCGGCTTTCGTTGCTGCCAGGTCACCCTCTCGGTCCAACCATTTCTGCAGATCGGCGACAACATCCCACGCCACTCGTTCGGCGGCACGAACATCGGCCGGGTAGGTTGAACATCCTTGGCTTGCTTCGCGCTGTTCCCTGATGTCCCGCCGCCGCGGCTCGACGATTCGCTCGGGAACTCGGCCGCCGCGTCCGGCACCTGCGCGGGCAGCCTGCCTGGCCGAGGCGAGTAGATTGCCGGCGTCTAGAGGGATCATCTCGGCACCACAGGCTGAGGCACGGCGGTTGTAGGCGCTGATCTTCCGGTTGAGCACCTCGAGCCGGGCCGCTCGCCGGTCGCTCAGTTGCCGGGAGAAGCTGTCCCATCGAGCCTGTTCTCCCTCGGCGGCGTCGATCCGAGCGATTCCTTCGCCGCGCGCCCGCAAGATGTGGCTGCGGCTGCGGTACCCGCCGACCGCGGCGCGGCTTCCATACGCGCTGTAAACGCCCCCAAGGACCCCGACGCCGCGCATCGCCGTGCCGAACCTCGTGATCTTGCCACCAGCGCCCGCCGCAGCCGCCAGGTCGTCCGTCGTCTGGCCCGTGAGGCGGGCTCCCTGGATCATCTCGTCTGCCGACCCTGCGAGTGCCTCAGCCTCGCGTGCCAGCTTTGCAGCCTGGAACTCCGTCTCCAGGGCACCCTTGTACATCCGCGCCCACTTGTCGTAGCCGGGGTCGGTCATGGGAGGCGGCGAATCCAACAACCGACGCAACGTCTCTCCCGCCGCCTTGCGGCCCTCGGCGATCGCTCGAAGCGAGTCGGCACGCGCCGCCCGGGCGAATCCCTGCTGAGCTCGCGCCGCCGCAGCCGGCGAAAGCACACCGGTCGCCCGCGCCAGATTGGGTTCGCGGAACCTGTCGTAGGTAGCGGTTCCAATTCCGGTCAGGTCTCCGTGCGGTACCGAGGCGCCCGGAGTGGTCCCGCTCGTTGGATCTCCAAACGCGTTCTGGCCGGCACCGATCCATTCGTCGAGGTTGTTGGCCATTCGATTCGCTCCCTCGATGGTGCCTTGGAGCTCGGCCAGGTACGCAAACTCGTCGTGAACGGCATCGAGGAGTCCGTTGAGCGCCTCGAGGCACTCGGGCGAGAGTTCATTGCGCTGGCCGGTTGTAGGATCAACGGCCCCCGTGGGGCTCGACGGGATCAATCCGGTGGCGGCGGCAGCCGCAATGATGGCCCCGGCGACGGCGGCCCCGCCGCCAACCGTCCAGGCGGTGTTCGAGCAATCGGTTGGGCTCGAGCAATCGTCGGCAACGGCCGCTCCAGTGCCGATAACCAAGAAAACGCCTACGAATGCCAGTAGCCACCAAACCCGGCGGGTCACCACAAACTCCCCTCGTAGCTCGGGCGGGTCAACCTTAGGGGTGAACCACCCGGATCGGCCATGAGCCACTGCCGAGCGAGCAAACCCAGGACGATGCCGTAGAAGAGGTGGCCAACCAGCGAGACGGAGATGAACGCCACGTCGGTCTGGCTGATACCGGTGTAACGAGGGGTGACCATGATGGTGGCACTCTCGAGTACGAGCGCCCAGAGCACCGCCCATCGAGCCCGAGCAGCCCCGGCGATGAGAGCGAACATCACAGCGAACGACAGGCCGTTCCAGAAGTGATATCCCCATCCGGCGACGATGGCTGCCGTCTGATCTGGTGTTGTCGACAACATGAGGGCACCGAAGTTGGGATGAGCGCGGAAGGGATCGAACGATGCCGGAGTTGCCCACGCAACGACGAGCCGGCTGAGGTCGTAGACCGCAGTCCCTGCAGCGCCGGCCACGACTCCCACCCACATACGCCGGACCACGTCGCGGCGGTTGACCCGGTTGGCCCATGCCCCCATGGCGACGACGGCGACCGTTGCGGGCAGGGCGAAGAACGACAGCGTGAACGGCATCGCGATCACGTCGTACACATCCAGCAAGAGGGCGACGATGCCTGATGCGGCCCCTAGCGCCCCCAGGATCCTCAGCAGTCGGTCACTCGGGCGTGTAGGAGGTGGCTCCTGGGGCGGAGCCGAACTCGTACTCCTGTGTCGCGAAGGAGGTGGCGAGTCCGGGCTTGGCCCGTTCATCGGTCGAAGCGCGGCTCGGTGGCAGCGTCCGATGAGGCAGTGGAGGGCCGATGCGCCAATAGGAAGACAGCCACCGTCGACAATGCAGTACCGACGGGGATCAGCAGTGTGCGGTCGGCGACCGGAGCCGGCGACGAGGTCTCGCCACCGAAGAACGCGATTAGGTCGAGGGGGGCCCCGTGAATGAACAAGAATGTGATCAGCACCGGTGCCGCTACGACCAGCCCGAGTTGAACGGCGCGAGGAATCGTCTCCTCCCTCCACTCAAACCAGCTGCTGAGGGATTGTTCCAGTTGCTCACGCCGGTTGGCGAGCACGAGGGCCGTAACGATCGGAACGGCCATCGTCGCCATAGCCATCGCCGAGGATTGGGTGCCGCTCCACCGAGCCATGTAGACGACAGCCAGCGGAACGCCGACCGCGAGCGGCTTGCGATACTGGCTCGGAATCCCGGTTGCGTTGCCGAGCTTCGTAAGAACCGGGCCCACCACCCGGCGCAGCAGAATCGGCACCAAGCCCACTGCAACCCCGATGAGAGCAACCGCAGGTTCTCCCTTGAGCAGGAAGTCGAAGTAGCCGCCCAGAAGAACCAGCGCGACCAGTGGCCATGCGCCTCGGGCGTTCGCCTTGATCTCCTCGGGCGATACCTCGGCGGATGAGATCTCCCTACTCATTTCGGCAGCCTACTTGACGAGTCGCCTGGATTCCTGGGTCGGCGGCGGGAGTGATTGCACTCGTGGCAACGTTTCCGGTGCGGTTCCGGCTCGCCACTCCCACTGCCGTGGCTTCGGGCATTCGCCAGATGGCCCGCCAGCGAGACCAGGGTCCCCGCCGCTACGATGCCGCCGCGCCTATTCGAGGATCTCATGATTTCTGAGACACAGGTTGTAGTCATCGGTGGCGGTGTCGTCGGGTGTTCGATTCTGTACCACCTGACCAAAGCGGGATGGACCGACGTCGTCTTGCTCGAACGCAAGGAACTGACCGCCGGCTCGACCTGGCACGCCGCGGGCGGCATGCACACTCTGAACCACGATCCGGATGTGGCCAAGCTCCAGCAATACACCGTCGAGCTCTACAAGGACATCGAGAAGATCTCCGGCCAGGATTGCGGAATCCATCTCACCGGGGGACTCCTTCTTGCCGACACGGAGGAGCGGATGGACTGGCTGCGGATGGCCCACGCTCGTGGACGCTACCTCGGCATGGACACCGAGCTCATCTCGATAGCCGAAGCCAAGGAAATGTTCCCGCTGCTGGACGAGTCGTATTTTGTGGGGGCCATGTATGACGTTTACGAGGGTCACGTCGACCCGTCGGGCGTCACCCACGCCTACGCCAAAGCGGCGCAGAAGGCAGGGGCGACGATCTACAAGCAGACCATGGTCGAGGCGCTGTCGCAGCGAGCGGACAAGACCTGGGACGTGCGCACGAACCAGGGCGACATCCACACCGAACATGTGGTGAATGCCGGTGGATTGTGGGCCCGCGAGGTCGGCAGGATGGCCGGCCTGGAACTGCCAATCCTGGCTATGGAGCATATGTACCTGCTCACCGAACCGATGCAGGAGGTCGCCGACTTTCGCGCCTCCACCGGCAAGGAGCTTCCAGGAGTGATGGACTTCGGTGGTGAGCTGTATCTGCGCGAAGAGCAAGGCGGAATGCTCATGGGCACCTACGAACAAGCGGGTGTGCCCTGGTCTCCTCACCACACGCCTTGGAGTTTCGGCAGTGAACTACTCACCCCTGATATGGAGCGTATCGCCCCTTCACTCGAGGTCGGCTTCGCCCATTACCCCGCGTTCGAAGGCGCCGGGATCTCAAGAGTGATCAACGGCCCGTTCACATTCGCCCCCGATGGGAACCCTTGCATCGGTCCCGTCAAGGGACTCCCCAACTACTGGGCGGCCGTCGGAATCATGGCGGGGCTGAGTCAGGGCGGCGGCGTCGGCCTGGCGCTGGCCAACTGGATCACCGAGGGCGATCCGGGCATGGACATCTGGGCGATGGACATCGCCCGTTTCGGTGACTGGGCCACCATGGCGTACACCAACGCCAAAGTGCGCGAGAACTACTCGCGGCGTTTCCGGATCACCTTCCCCAATGAGGAGTTGCCCGCGGGCCGGCCCTTGAACACAACTGCTCTCTATGACCGGCTGAGCGAGCACAACGCGGTGTGGGGCGCCTCATATGGCCTGGAACATCCGCTTTGGTTCCAGGACCATGGCAAGGAACCAATCGAAGACGTCACGTTCCGCAGATCGAACCGGTTCAACCCGGTCGCGGCGGAGGTGAGGGCCGTTCGCGAGAGCGTCGGCCTCTCGGAGATCTCGGCCTTCGCCAAATATGATGTGACGGGTCCGGGTGCCGCCGACTGGCTAGGACGTGTTCTGGCCAACCGGGTTCCCGACGAGGGTCGGCTGAATCTCAACCCGATGCTCAACCACCGGGGCAAGCTCATCGGCGACTTCACCGTCGCCAACCTGGGAGGCGGTGACTTCCGAGTGTTCGGATCCGGCGTGGCAGAGACCACTCACATGAGATGGTTCCTCGAGAACCTCCCGGCCGATGGCAGTGTGCGGATAAGGGCACTGGGCCAGCAGTTGGCCGGAATCAGCATCGCCGGTCCCAACTCGCGAACACTGCTCGCCGATCTTGTGACTGAAGACGTCGGGGCCGAGTCGTTCCGCTTCATGGACATCCGCAAGATGGATCTGGGAATGATCCCGGCGCTGGTGGGTCGACTCACCTACACCGGCGACCTCGGATATGAGATCTGGGTGGGTCCTGAGAACCTGCGCGGGCTTTTTGACCTCCTCATGGATGCAGGAGCGGTCTACGACATACGGCCCTTCGGGTTCAGGGCGCTCGACTCGATGCGATTCGACAAGAACTTCGGCTGTTGGGCGCTCGAATTCCGGCCTATATACGGTCCGGCAGAGGCGGGCCTGGATCGGTTTGTCAATCTGGCCAAAGGCCCTTTCATCGGACGAGAGGCTGTGCTCGCCGAGAAGGAGCAAGGTCCGGAGCGCCGCCTGGTGGCATTCGTTGTGGACGCGGATGATGCCGACGTCAGTGGTGACGAACCAATCTGGCACAACAACGAGGTCGTCGGCTGGGTGACCTCGGGCGCCTACGCCCACTGGTCGGAGGCCTCGATGGCCCTCGGATATGTCCCGGCTGCTCTAGCCGGGGAGACCAGCGGCTTTGAGATCGAAGTGATCGGCAACCGGAGAGAATCCACCATCCAGCCCACCCCTCTCTTCGACCCCCAACGCCTCCGCATGAAGGGCTAGCAACGTATCAGTATCGCCGTCCTCGGAGGCATGGCACATGAAGACGAGATGTCGCAATCCCACCCTGCTGTGCCACCCAAGCTGGCCGCGGTCGACTCCGGCCCCTAGCGCGCCACCATCACAGTGAATTCTGCGAAGCCGGAGCCGGATGAGTTCTCGCGGCCTTCGAGGAGGAGCCGGACCGAACGGCCCGCGACTTTGGGCAGGACGAGGACGTCGGGATCGGGCGTGCCCGGGAGTTCGACGAACTCCTCGAATACGATCTCCCCGTCGGCGTCGATCACCTGGATCGTGACGGCCGCGAAGCCGTGGTTGGTACGGCGGCTGACTGTCGAGTTCTGAGCATTGGAGACCATGACTACCTCTCCGATGTAGTCGTCTTGGGTACCGGTCCACTGGAAGGTGGAGTAGGTCCCGTCGCCGCTCGATGAGATCCACGATGTTGTTATGTCGCCGTCAGTGGCCTTGCTGGCTGCGAACGAACCGCACAGGCGCGACGATGCAGTCACGGTGCCCTCATCGGTGGCGTCATGGTCGGCGACGACCACCGTGGTGGTAGTCGTGCTGGTCGTGGTGGAGGTGCTGGTGGTAGTCGGGGCGGTGGTGGTCGTAGTGGATGAGGTCGTGCTCGTCGTCGCGGCAGTTATGTCATCGGAGTCGGCCGAGGTGTCCGAGCCGATGGTCCTGACGAATGCCAGTCCAGTAGCGATGTCCTGCAACACGAACTGAGTGAGCGGCTCCTCGCACGGTTCGAGTTCGACTATGGCTGCCGGGTCGAAGGCGGGCCAGGCGATACCGACGAACGTCGGGCTCGGCACCGGTACCGGTAGTGTGAGCGGACTGCCGGACGCGCACCGTACGCGGGGCTCTGCGGTCGCTCCTACCAGGACCGCGGTTCCCTGCTCTAGCAGAGCCTGCCGGGAAACCACGCGGCCGTTGTCGAGAACATGTGTGGTGACTCGCACGTCCCGGGTCAGGTGCATCGGCGTCAGGCCGGCGACGAAGGCGGCGATATCTTGGAGAGCGATGCCCTGCGCATCAGCCCAGACTTGCGAGAGCGCCGTGTCCCCATTCAGCTCGTCGAGGAGAATGCTGCTGTTGCAACCGGCGCTCCCACGGTCGGCTGCATAGATCAGCTCATCCGAGCCCTTCACCAATGCTACCTCGGAGGCGCCCTCTGAGTGGAGGGTGGTTGTCGGGCCTTCCATCGCGTGGGTTTCTCCCATCGCCAGCAGGCTGGCCGTGAATACGTGCTCGATCGCGCCCGCCGCTTCCAGGTAGACGTTGTCGGAGGCAAAGGACACAGCATCCTTCGAGCCCTGATTGGCAATCCACGCCGCGACGCCACCTACCAGAACGGCTACAAAAGCAGCACCACCGACGAATGCGGCAACCTTGTTGCGCGTGCCGCCGTTCTTCCCCCGGCTCTGCTGAATGGGCGTCGGTGAGGGTTGGGGCCTTTCCTCTGCCCTGACGGTGTCCGGGAGTGGTGGTTGTGGCGGTGGTGTTTCGCCGGTGGCGGCCACGGTGTCCTGGGGCGGTGGTTGAGGTGGTGGTTGTGGTTGGACTGGCGGTGTTTCGCCGGTGGCGGCCACAGTCTCCTGGAGTGGTGGTTGTGGTTCTGGTTCGACTGGTGGTGTTTCGCCGGTGGCGGCCACGGTGTCCGGAAGTTCATCGGCGGCGGCTGGGGGCGGCTGCGGCGCGGCCGCTTGCTCCATCCCAAGCGCATAGACCCAAGCACCAACCGCCCAGCGTGAGGCATCCTCGGCCAGCGCCCGGTTCTGTTGCAGGCGACGGACGAGACGTTCTGTGAGCTCCGGGGTCAGCCCTTGCGACGATTGACGGAGGGCGGCACCGACCCCCTCCTCGGCACCTGCAAAGAGTGCCGCCACCTCGGCGCGGTGGTCTCCGGCGACGTCCCGCAGCAGAGCTCGCACCCGGCGGGGATCGTCGGTGAGCTCGGGACCGTATCGGTCGACCAGATCGCGCAGGGTTTCCCTCGTAGCCTGACGGGCATCCTCTCCGGCTTCCCCGTAGATCCGCAAGCGAATGATCTTTGCCAGCTCGACAACATGCTCCTCGGTTGTGAGGTAGGTGGCGTCGAGCCATTGGGCACTGCTGATGAAGTACTCGAGCGATGCCGACGGCTCGACGTGTTCGATGCGGAAGGGGATGATGTCAATGCCCCGGGACACAGCTCGCTCAACCTCGCGACTTACATGCGGCGACGCGTTCGAGAAGTTGGAAAACACCAGGACGAGGGCCTTGGCGCCTGAAATACCGGCCACGATCGCCTGGGCGTAGTCGGCCCCCGGCATGACATCGCGCGGCGCCACCCAGCAGGTGATTCCGCCTTGCTCGAGGCCGGCCACCACCGCATCGGCGATCGCTCGATCCTCCGAGGCATGGCAGACGAATATCTCACGCGCCACGGGCTCTCCCGCCCTCTCGGTGACCCAACACTAGGCTTTCTGGCGGTCGAATGGCCGCAGAGCCTGGCTGTGCCTCAAGCTCGGGCACGCGAGACCCGCCAACCCGTGTGCTCCTCTGAAACGGCTGCCTCGGCAGTGTCCACAAACGTTGCCCACTCGTCCTCGTCCTCGATCGGCTCCAGGATCGATTCCATTGCCAGGAGCTCGTGGGCAGTGTTCGCGTATGCACGGGCCTGCCGGTCGTATCGCCTGACCCCTGTCCACATCGTGATCAATGCCGCCACGAAGCCGGCAACTCCGAGGATGTTGACACCGAAGGAGCCCAAGCCCTGGAGCAGGCCGAAGAGAATCGCCACCGCGCTGGCGAGCACGAACATCGCGTCCCAGAAACGAGCCAGGTGTTCGTTGGTACGGGCGCGGTCTGAGTACCACGATGCCTGATCGTCCACGCGGCCGGTTGCGTACGCCGCCTTACGCTGCTCTAGCCCGGTATGGCGTAACTGCCGCATCGCCGGTGTGATCTGGTAGTGAGCGCCACGGGTGGGGGGCGTATGCAGGCTGCCGAGTTCGGCGAGCAGCTCCCACAGGCGGGCGTTGAAGAGTTGATCCGCCTCCTTGTCGGTGCCTTCTTGCAGAGCGAACGGAACACCGCCTACGGAGTATCGCCACGACAGACTCTTGACCGATTCGGCCGCCAGCCGCGCGTCGTACCACGATGCTTCCAGGCTGGACAGCCGTGAATAGACCCGCAACGCCGCGACGGCGAGGAAGGCTCCTACCCCCACAATGGCAATCTGGTCGACCCCGGTGGCGGCAGCCGCCGTACCTGAGGTGACGCCGATCAGCAGCAGGACGACCTGCGCCTTGATGACGCCGAAGAACATGGTGCGTGAGCTGATCGATTCCTTGTCCGCGGCCTGGAAGAGGGCGGGCAAGTCGGAATGCTCCAGCACCATCTCATGGGCTCGTGTGGGATCCTCCAATCGAACCGTGCCTCCCGCCGCTTTCGTTCCCGTCCACGCTAGTGCTCCGATGGCGGCGGTCGTCGCGGAACTGCGTTTTGGGCTACCGGCGCTTGAGGACATACATGGGGAAGGCGCCGTAGTCCTTGGCGGTGTCGATATGACCTACGTACTCGGGAATCATGCCGGGAACCGGGTCGAGTGCCAAGAGCGCGGCGGACGAAGCTGTCATGTAGACCTCGCCGGGCGGCGTCCGCGGCTCGATGCGGGCGGTTCGGATCACATGGGTGCCGAAGAACGAAGGCTCCCGCCTGATCGGGTCCGTTCCCGCATACACGGGCCCGGCGTGTACACCTATGCGCAATCCCATTTCGGGCAAGTCCAACCTGTTGAGGTCGAGTGCGCCGAATGTCCGCTGCATCGCCAGCGCCCCGCTGGTGGCTGCGCTGACCGTCCGATATACGAGATAGAGCCCGTCTCCCCAGCTGTTGCGATAGAGCACGTCGTCACCAGACGCGTCGATGGAGTCTGCAAGCGCTCCCATCACCGACTCAAAGAAGGTCGGTATCTGTCGCTCATCCAGAGTGCTGAAACCGTGAAAATCGGCAAATACCATCGCTCGGAGGTCCCGGGGTGGACCCGCAGAATCCGCCACACGATTGGCCGGGATGTCCGGGTGGCTGCAGGGAACCACCTCAGTCGCCCGTCCTGTCTTGCGCCAGAAGCGGACGTCGGATGCAGTTCCCGCTTCGGAGTCGCCATCCTCGCCATCCCATAGGGCGAGCTGGACCGCGGCTCCGGTGAGGACCTCGGCTCGGATCACCGCGTGTCCCATCGCCAGCCGGGATCCAAAGACATACATTGCTGGATCGTCGAAGGGGGCGTGGCTTGGCTCAGTCGAGACCGATGATGCCGACTCCATACAGTGGTTGAAGCGCTCGAGCCAATCACCCGCTCCGGGCGCCACGGACCACTCAACGAACTGGTCTACAGGGCAGGGCAGAACAACGTGGAGTTGATCGCCGCGGGCGAGTACCTCCTCGGCGACAAGGATATCCGCTCCATAGGCGAGCGATCCGTACGCAATGCCGGCACCGATGGCGCTGAGCTTGTCGTTGACGGCTCCACGAAGCGCAGATTGGTCCACATCCGTACCTGTGAAGCGGTGTCCGGTGTAGTGGACGACCGCCGGTACCGGAAGCTCCTCGAGTAGTGCGGCGTCGGTGCCGGTCTCGTCGCAGATGAGCCTCAGCTGGCGGCGCGTCGTTGCCCGCAACGCCGGGCGTTCCGCCGAGCGCAGCGTCGCCTCTCGCAGCGCGGCACGGGCCACATCGAGCTCCCCGAGTAGCAGGGCAGCCTCGGCTCGTGTCGCGGCTCGCCAGTAAGACTCCTCCTCGTCGAGGCCGCCGGTCGGCTCGTGTGAAACGAGACTGCGGGCCTTGTGGGCAAGGGCGGTGGCCCGCTCGGTCTGACCAGCGATGGCGGCCATCGTGGCGGCGTTGATACAGGCAAAGTGACTCCCATACATGCGGCAGACGTCTTCGTAGAGCCGAGATGCCTCGGTGGCAGAGCGGCGTTTGTCCTTGCCCGTGCGGGTGAGGGCCGCATCCTTGACCAAGCGGGCTCGCAGCGCAGCCACGTCCTCTTCGAGCCGGGGATTATCGGCGGCCGCCATCACAGCGTCGTCAATGTTGGCCAGCTCCGCGCCTGCCTGTTCCAGAGCGCCTGTTCGAGCCAGGGAGAGCGCGGTCACGAAGCGAAGTGTGGCGTCATGCGGGTGGTCTTCGAGAAGTTCGGTTGCTCGATCGTATGCGGCGAGCATCTCGCCGCGGGAAACCAGATGGCTGAGTTCGACGTAGATGGGGTCTGTCATGCTCGATCACCTTCCGCGGCGGATGCTACGTCATTACACACCATGAGCTCGATCCGCCGGACTCAGCCACGCCGGATGCGCCTGTGCAACTCTGATCGCCGGTGGCTAGGTTCGGAGGCGATGGTGAAACGTGCCCTGGCTGTGCTCGCCGTGATTGCGGTGATCGCGTCCGCCTGCGACGACGATCAATCCACTCTGGATGGAGATCCCGACGCCTCTACGAGCACCACCGAAGGTTCCACGCCAAGCACGGTTCCGATCCTGGCTGACTTTTCCTGGTCAATGCCTGCGCGGTTCGGCCTCGACGCGAACATGAACGGGCGCATCGACGTCCCGAACACGTTCGAGTACGCCCACAATCTTGCACCAGGCTCCTGCCCGAGCGGGTGCCCAGCCGCTGCTCCTACGTTCACCGTGGAGCTATCCGGGGCCGGATCGACTTCGGAGGTAGGTCCGATCGAGGAGTACTCCTGGGAAATCCGGTCGGGTGCCGAGTTGATTGTCGAAGCGGCAACCACCGAAGCGGCGACGGAGATCCGGCTGGCCGAGGGAACCTATGCCGTATCCCTCACAGTTGCCGCCGGTGGCCAAACGTCGACCGTGACCAAAGACATCGACATCCGGGACTATCTCCTGGTTGGAATAGGTGACTCGTACGCATCGGGGGAAGGCAACCCGGAGATCACTGAGGTCGATAGCTCTGGGCGGTTGCCGCGGGCGGTTGGCATATGGGCCGACGACGGCGGAGACGGTGCCGGTCCGGTCGTCGAGGGGCACCGGAGCGCTCACCGTTCGACGCTGGCGGCCACACCGCAAGCGGCGTTGCACTTGGAAGGGCGCGACGAGCACTCGTCTGTGACTTTTCTCTTTGTTGCCGCATCCGGAGCGAGCATCGAGGAGGGGTTGATCGGTCCGCAGTCTGAGGTCCCAGGCGCGGCGGGGGACGAGATCGAGCTTCCTCCGCAAGTCGATGCGATCGCCGCCATGCTCGGATGTATCACCAGCGCCGAGGGCCCCCAGTGCGATCGGACGATCGATGCGCTGACGATCAGTATCGGTGGCAACGATGTCGGATTCTCCCTCGTATTCGGAGGCCTGGTGGTCGCAGATCCGGAGTTCGGCTTTCGGTCCGTGTATGACTTTGCCGTGAACCAGATCTTCTTGCTGGCCGAGTCAGGAATCCGCGACCTTGTCGAGCAATACGCCGCCCTTGACGAGGCAATCCGAGCTCGCTTGGAGGTGGAGCAGATCCTTCTCGTCGGTTATCCGTCGGCGACTGGGTCGGGCGACCATCTGTGTCAACAGATAGCCAGCGACCTGGTGGCGGGATTGGAGGTGGACGGCGAGGAGATCATCCAGACCGTGGATCGGGTCGTAGTTCCCCTCGGCGCGACGATGGCGCAAGCGGCCGCCGCCCACGGGTGGGTCTACGTTGACGGACACCTCGACGACTTTGCACCTCATGGCTACTGCGGCAACGAACCGTATCCGGCCGCGGCCTATCCCGGGAACCCGTTCCCGGCACCGGTGACGCCATCTGCCGATCCAGCAGTGCGCTGGTTCAGGCAAGCGGACGAATCGGCGGACATCCAGGGAGTTCAGGACGAGACATTCCGCCCGACGGATCTGGCAACCGAGGGCACCCTCCATCCCAACGAGCTTGGACATCTCAGCATGCGGGACTCGTTGTTGGCCGCGCTCGACCTCGACTGAGCCGCGGAGGCCGACGACGCCGGTAGCAGGCTCCTAGGAACCTGCTGATCAATTCGATATGGCGCCTCTCCGGATCTCGCCGCCCCTGCCTGCGGCCGGCAATCTCGAAGTATCGCAATTGATAGTCCTTCGATTCTCGGCCTGTGGCAGCTGACGGCGATCTCTCGGAGATGCACTCATAGCAATCAATCAGCAGGCTCCTAGGAACC
>JAAELU010000142.1 GCA_024226255.1 bacterium
CCGACAGGCATGACCGGCCTGCTGATTGCCGCCGTGATGGCCGCAGCCATGAGCAGTGTTGACTCGAGCCTCAACTGCTCCGCCACTTTGTTCCTTCAGGATATCTACAAACGGTACGTCCGCCGAGGAAAAGAGGTCTCCGAGCGTGAGTCAATGCGGGTGTTGTACTCGGCGACGCTCGTCTGGGGTGGTGTCGGCACGGGGGCAGCCCTGGCCATGATGTCCGTCAAGAGTGCACTCGACGCCTGGTGGCAGTTGGCTGGTATCTTTTCCGGCGGTATGCTGGGTCTGTTTCTGTTGGGCTTGATCTCGCGTCGCGCCAGAAATCCGGCCGCAATTCTCGGCGTCATGATCGGAGTGCTGGTGATCGTCTGGATGAGCTTATCCCCTCAGTGGACCGGTCCGCTGGAGCCGTTGCGCTGTCCATTCCACAGTTTCATGACGATCGTTATCGGCACGCTGACCATCTTACTCGTGGGCCTGCTGGCGAGTCGTATCCCAAGCCGCGGAGGCCAAGGGGTCTGATGTCTAAACTGCCAAACCAACTGGTCAGCTACATCGCCCCGGCGGCTCCGGCCACTCGGCGACGGGCGGAAGGGGACGAACCGAGGGTGCGTCCGGAGATCGGCTTCACGCCCGCCTGGCATCGGCAGCA
>JAAELU010000143.1 GCA_024226255.1 bacterium
GATTTCGAGGCCGAGAAGACCAACGCGTTCATGATGTTCGGCGACTCGACGATCGAGGCGAGAATCGATGGCCAGACCCACCGGATCGAGGTGAACGGCCACATCGAGTACACCGCGCCCGCGTTCACTGCGAAGCTCGATGCATCCACGCTCGAGCTCCTCGAGGCGACGGCAACGGCAGCATCCGAGGGCGAGGTTCTCTCGTTGGAGCCGGCCGCCACCATGCGCACCCTGCTCACGGGTGTATCGAAGTCGATGCCTCACATTCCGGTCATGGTCGAGGGTGGCACATTTGTGACCCACCCCGGTTACGAGGAATAGGGGAACGCTACGGCGTTCCTTGGGAGCCACTGCGTGGCTCCGGGGAACGGGCCTGTGTGGCTCCATGGCAGTGGGCCTGGCGGCCCGTTGCTTGAGAGCTGGGGAACGTTACGCGTTCCTTGGCAGCTCCATGGGCGGGTCGATCACTGGAGAACGATTCTGGCCGCATGATCTGGCTCCGTCTGTCACAATCTGAGTCCACGAGCGTGAGGATGGGAGACCTTGAACGCAGCGACTGAACCTGCGCCATTAACGCCAATGGGCCTGGACATCCTGCTGGGCCGCGTGGCTCACGAATTTGCCACACGGCAGCGGATCTTCGATCTGCCGACTGCCCGGTTTTGGAAAGCCTCCGATGCAGTCGACCTGAGCATGGACTTCATGGGACGGCGCGCCGCCACCCCGGTAGGGCCGGCCGCCGGGCCGCACAGCCAGATGGCTCAGAACATCGTCCTCGGTTGGCTAGCGGGAGCCCGTGTCTTTGAGCTGAAGACGGTTCAGGTCATTGACGACCTCGACATCGGCCGTCCATGTATCGACATGCAGACGGTCGGGTTCAACACCGAGTGGAGCCAGGAGCTGCTGGTCAACCAATCGCTGGAGGAATACGTCAAAGCCTGGATGATGATCGAGATTCTGCGGCAGTGGGAACCGCTGCAAGAGCACATCGGAGCCGATCCGGGGCCCCATATCTTCGACATGTCGGTCGGCTACGACCTAGCCGGAATCCAGACGGAGAAGGTAGCGGGGTTCATCGACTCGATGGTTGATGCATCTGCCGAAATCGAGAGACTACGGCCCTCGATACCCGAAGCTTTCGCCCACTTCTCGGACTATGACTTCCCCACGCGGATATCCGACACTCTCACCCTTTCCACTTTCCACGGCTGCCCGCCGGACGAGATCGAGGCGATGGTGCGCCACCTCATTGATCGCCACGGACTCGATGTGATTGTGAAGCTGAACCCAACTCTGCTCGGGTTTGGTCGGGTCGTCGAAATCCTCCAACAGGACCTGGCCTACGAGCACATTCGGCTGAACCGTCTGTCGTTTGTCGAGGATCTCGAGATTGACCGGGCCGTCGACCTGATCACCAATCTCTCCAACTACGCGACGGCCGCCGGGCGTCGATTCGGTGTGAAGCTGACGAACACGATGGTCGTCAACAACGACAAGGACTTCCTGCCCGATGATCCGATGTATATGTCGGGCCCACCGCTGCACGTCCTGGCGACGAGCTTGTTGGACGATCTGCTCAACACGATGCCCGGGACCTTCAAGGTCGCCGGCCACGACGGACCTGTCCAAGTCACGTTCTCAGCGGGCGTCAGTAAGGACAACATCAGCGAGACCGCCGGCATGGGTGTGGCGCCCGTCACGATGAGTTCCGACCTGCTCCGACCGGGCGGCTACGGGCGTCTCGAGCCCACCATTCGGCGGCTCGAAAGAGACATGGCGGCGGCTGGAATCCAGACGCTGGCCGCGTGGCACCAACACAGCTGGGAGACGGCGCGGGCCGCCGGGTTCCGCGGGCCTGCTGAAGCCCACATGACCAACATCGTGGCCGGACACGGGAAGGCCCAATACGACCTGTACGCCCACGAGGAGCTGCCCCGTTCGGTCGACCACGCACTCGAGATGTGGGGCTGCGTCGCC
>JAAELU010000144.1 GCA_024226255.1 bacterium
ACAGCGCTGACTGCTATCGCCCTGGTCTGGTCGTCGACAGCCTCGCTCAGCGCTCCCGCGGTGACCCTGCGGTCCGGTACATCGACGAGTCGCACTTCCGGACCGCCCATTCCTGCTGCCCTCAACCAGGGATAGAGATTGGCGGGAAACTCGTGAGACGGGACGACGATGTTCCCACCAAAAGGCGCCAGGCCAAACGCAACGTGAAACAGCCCGGCCGAGGTATTGGGTATCACCGTCACCAACTCTGGCGCTACACCCAAGAATCTCCCACAAGTGCCGAGCGCTGCCTCATAGGCGCCCACCACAGAAGGGCCAATCGGGCCATCCGGCGATGCGACACGAGCATATGCATCGGAGACTGCTCCCTGAACCCGGCGCGGCGGTGGCCCGACGGCGGCGAAATCGAGATAGCCCAGGGGCTCCTCAAACTCATTCAGATATGTGTCGCTGACGACCATGGGCGCAGGGTAGACCGGCCTCAAAGACCTTCCCAAGCCTCGGATATGCGGCCGCCCGTTCCTACAATCCGACGATGCTGCTCCGACTGATCACAACTCTTTCGCTCGCTCTCGCCCTCGCCGCTTGCACGGCGGCTGAATCGGAGCCGCCCACAACCGATGCTGCTGCCCCGGAGACTCTCCCCCAATTGACCGAAGCCCCGCCTTCTCCGACGGAGACAATCGCACCCGAGACAACGACCACAACGACCACAACAACTACGGTGCCAC
>JAAELU010000145.1 GCA_024226255.1 bacterium
GCGGTTCACCGGGTTTGGATCTGGTGCCTCGTTGCCGGATGTCGAGTTCGGCCAGACCGCGGCGTGAGCCTCGTTCTGTGCGCAGTGAGGCAGTCGGGCGGGTGTGGCGGAACAGCTCGTGCCGCAGGGTGGGTTGGTCAGGGGACGAGGAGGTCGATGGAGAACGTGTCACCGTTGGTGAGCGTGCCGGTGAGGGTCGCAGCAAGATCACCGGTCGTGGCGATATCGCAGCCTGTGTCAACGGCGTGCAGAAAGATCAGGTTGGGCGAGATGGTGGACTCGTCAGTGAACCCGCCGACGTCGAAGTCGGTGAACGTGTAGTTCACCGATGCAACAACGAACTGCACGCCTGGCGCTGCGGATATGTCGGATGGGTGGATCCACTGACCGGTCATACTACCGGCAGCGTCCCAGAGGCACATGTCGGCGTCGGCATCCATGTCGGGGACGTAGATGTGGGTGATCGCCTTGATCGGTCCCAACTCGGGCAACCCTGAGGCGGCTATCGACTGGGCTGGCTCTTGCCGTTCGGTGTTGGTGATCGGGTTTACCACCGATCCCAGCGCCAACAGGCACACAACTACCGCACCTACGATCCTGCGCACACCTTACCTCCGTCGGCGACAACCACGGAGAGTGGTCATCAAGAGTGATCACTCTACACATAGAGTGGTCACTCGGTCAAGTGTAGGGGAACAGCTCGTGAAACTTCCGAAGATCCTTTGCGCTCCCTGAAGCACAGCGGGTTGGAGGAACGTTCCCGGTCGTCACGGCCCAGTCTGCCTTTCTCGTCGATCGTGTCGGTCACGAGCGCGGCGCCCCCTGGGCGGCGTTTGGCTATCGGTCGTTTCGTGCCATCTCAGATTGTCGCATACCGTCTATTCATGCGGTTTCCGCGATTCGTGGGACATGGTGAAACGCCTCGATACGACCTCCCGCGGGATGGCCGCGGGATGAGAACGCTCCTCATCGCGTGGACGCACAGGTGCCCTGTCCGTGCTGCCGCCGGCACGGTGAGTCCTCCGTGGTCGAACGGCTGTCACGCCGCGGTGCGCGCAGTCCCGTCCCCGGCGGGTGCAGAACGCTGCGGCCCTGCTAGGCCCTATGGCGCCGTGATGTTGAAGGAGAACGTGTCACCGCTCGGGGTGAGCGTTCCAGTGACGGTCACCAGGACAGAGCCGGAGGCGGCCACGGCGCAATCATTGGCCGCCACCACGGTGATTTCTGTCGCATCCCACGTGCTGAAATTGACTCCTGGCTGGACCAAGGTGATCACCACCGATGCGAATTGGTCGCCGGGCACTGCGGTCACGTCACCGATGGGGATGGTCGCCGCCGTGACGCCACCAAATTGGCAGTCAAGGGCGGCCGCCTCGATGCTTGGGACGTAGATGTGGGCGATTGCCTTGATGGGCCCCAACACGGGCAACGCAGAACCCTCAGCCGTCTGCGTGGGAACGTCAGGGGCGGTGTTGGCGGTTGGGATGACCATCGATCCGAGCGCCAACAGGCACACGACCACTGTTCCGACTATCTTTCGCACAACTCGCTCCCATGCACTGTGTGTGGTGATCATAGTCGCAAAGTGGCGGGTGGACCAGGGCATGGTGGAACATCTCGCGGCATGTCGCTGGCTGTTCATGTTCCGTGACGCGGCGCCGGGCTGAGGCGACGTACCCACGGCCTTGTGCGAGTCCACCTATCCGACGGTCGGTCTATGGCGGAAGCGGCACGACAAGCCGGGCTCAACCC
>JAAELU010000146.1 GCA_024226255.1 bacterium
AGATGACGGTGCGCTCTTGATCGCGCAGCTGGGCGGCCCGCTCGAACTGCTGGGCCTGGACGGCTTCGCGCTTGTCGGTGCGGACCTGCTCGAGCCGATCGATGGTCTCACGCAGCTCGGCCGGGATGTTGGTGCGCTTGAGGCGCATCCGGCTGCCGGCTTCGTCGATGAGGTCGATGGCCTTGTCTGGAAGGAACCTGTCGGCGATGTAACGATCGGCCAGGTTGGCCGCGTTGACCAATGCCTGATCGGTGAAGCTCACCTGATGGTGGTCCTCGTAACGATCACGGAGGCCTTCGAGGATCTTGATCGTGTCGGCCACGGTCGGCTCGTCAACCTGGATCGGCTGGAAACGTCGTTCCAGAGCGGAGTCCTTCTCGAGGTACTTGCGGTACTCCTCGAGGGTGGTCGCTCCTACGGTCTGCAGCTCGCCCCGCGCCAACATTGGCTTGAGGATGCTGGCGGCGTCGATGGCGCCCTCGGCGGCCCCGGCGCCGACGAGGGTGTGAATCTCGTCGATGAACAGGATGATGTCGCCGCGGGTGCGAATCTCTTTCAGAACCTTCTTGAGACGCTCTTCGAAGTCACCGCGGTAGCGGGAGCCGGCGACGAGAGCGCCGAGGTCCAGCGTGTAGAGGTGCTTGTTGGCGAGCGTGTCGGGCACATCGGCAGCAACAATGCGCTGGGCGAGGCCCTCGACGATGGCAGTCTTGCCCACGCCTGGCTCGCCGATGAGGACCGGGTTGTTCTTGGTGCGCCGTGACAACACCTGCATCACTCGTTGGATTTCGTTGGCCCTGCCGATGACAGGATCGAGGGTGCGATCGCGAGCGAGCTGGGTCAGATTGCGACCGAACTGGTCGAGAACCGTCGAGCCGCTGGCCGACCCTTCGCTGCCGGAGCTGCCGCCGCGGGCACTCGATGAGCCTCCGCCGCCGCCGGAAGGGGCCCCGCCTTCTTCGCCGGTGGAACCGGACAAGAGCTGAATGACCGTCTGGCGGACCTTGTGGAGTTCGGCGCCGAGCTTCTGGAGAACCTGGGCGGCGACCCCTTCGCCCTCGCGGATGAGGCCGAGGAGGATGTGCTCGGTACCGATGTAGTTGTGACCTAGTTGCAGCGCCTCACGCAGGGAGAGTTCCAGCACCTTTTTGGCGCGGGGCGTGAAGGGGATGTGGCCGCTGGGCGCTTGTGAGCCCTGGCCGATGATTTCGATGACTTTGGCTCGTACCGAGTCGAGGTCGATGCCGAGACCTTCGAGGCCGCGGGCGGCAACGCCCTCACCCTCGTGTATCAGCCCGAGCAGGATGTGCTCAGTACCGATGTAGTTGTGGTTGAGGAGGCGAGCCTCCTCCTGAGCGAGAACTACAACTCGCCTTGCCCTATCAGTAAACCGTTCAAACACGTCGTCTCAATTCCAAAAACAGACTTGGCGCCCTAAGTCGGCGCCTCGCCCAGTATAGCGAGAGGCCCTATCTATTCAGATAACCGTTCTGCGTACTCATGATCCGTTCTGGATCGACCGAGTGAGCCCGATGTGAAGCAAAACCTCGGAAACATCCTCCTTGTTCCATCGGTTGGTTCCCCTTGAACCTAAGTGGTCGGGCCGAGCTCTCCCAGATTCAGAATGCCCTGACATAGCTACCATTCGACCCATGAAGACCCCAGCGCTACCAGATCTCGTGCCGATCGACGCTGTCTGGCAACGGATGGCGCAGGTCGAGAGTCGCCTCATCGAAGTGACGACGGCGTCCGATGGTTTTCTGACCGAGATTGCGCAGCACCTGATGCGGGCCGGTGGTCAGCGTTATCGACCCCTGTTGGCGCAGGTTGCCGGAGAACTCGGCCCGGACGCTGGCGGCGGCGGGCCGGTCGAAGCCGGTGTCGCCGCCGAACTGGTCCACATCGGCTCGCTCTATCACGACGACGTCATCGACGAAGCCGACACGCGCCGCGGTTCGCCGTCGGTCAACGCCAACTGGGACAACACCGCCGCCATCCTCGGCGGAGACTTCCTCCTGGCCAAGGCTTCTGAAGTCGCCGCGCCGCTCGGCGAGGAAGCGGTCCTCCTGGTGGCGCGCACCTATGCGGCGCTCTGTGAAGGACAGGTGCTCGAACTCCAGCTCGAAGGCAACTTCGAGCACGGACCCGATGACTATTTCCGAGTCATCGGCGGCAAGACCGCCTCCTTGATTCGCACGTCGGCACGCCTCGGAGCGATCACGGCAGGAGCGACCCGAGATGAGATTGAGGCAATCTCAGAGTGGGCCTGGGAGGTGGGCATCGTCTTCCAGATGGCGGACGACGTTCTCGATCTGGTCGCGAGCGAGGACTTCATCGGCAAGCCGGCCGGTTCCGACCTCAAGGAAGGCACCTACACCCTGCCCGTCCTGTATGCGATCGACGGCCCTGGAGGTTCGGAGATTCGCTCCCTGCTGGCGAACGGCGCACCGACCGAACTTGCAACTATCGAACGCATCATCGAGCTCACGATGGTCGGCGGGTACGTCGATCGAGTAATCGCCGAGGCGAACGAGCGCTTGCGAGTTGCGGAGAAGGCCGCCGCCAGGCTCCCCGAGTCCGAATTGCGTCCGATCCTGCGCTCCTTAGAGAACTATCTCACGGACCGAGTGGACGCCGCCCGCGGCTAGTCCCGTGAGGCGACTTTGCCGATGCCTAGCCCTGACCGGAGGCGATTGCCCCCGATCAGTAATTGAGCAGTGTCTTAACGATTGTGGACACCTGATCGCTGACTTCGAGATCGATGCTGCCAAGACGGTGAATGAGGCGGTTTCGATTGATCGAGCGGATCAGTTCGCACTGGACGTGACTCGTCACGTCGAGGCCGGTGTCGGCGCTTGCCTCGACCTCAACGTGAAGTGATAGACCGCGATGGACGGTCGTCAGTGGCGTCACGATGACGAACGGGAACGTCGGGCCAAACGTCTCCGGTGGGCCGACTATCAGCGCTGGTCGATGGGAAGCCGGCTCCCCCGGATACGGATCGCCGAAGTCCACCAGCCAGATGTCATCAACCGATGCCATCGTTCACCGACGTAGCTTCGGCTTCCGCCAGGTAGGCATCCCAAGTTTGCGGGTCGCGCTGCAGCTCTGCCAGCTCGGCGCCCACTTGATCGGCGAATCTGATCCGCCGCAGCGCCTCCGCCGCTTCACGGACAGTATCAACGAGCGAAGCCCCGGTGGCACGGCTCAACTCAACAAGCCGAGCGTGAGTGTCGGTGTCAACCCGAATGGTCGTAGTACTCATGCCGTTAGTCTACATTTTGTATGCAACTGTGTCTACAGCTCGGAGGCGTCGTTCGACAACCAGTTCGGATCGGCTGCATAGAACGCATCTCCGATGTCGGTCTGGTGGCACCCGCGTCTCTCAAGCTCCCTCACCAGGGCATCAACCGTCATGGGGCGTGGTGTAGCCCATGACCCGCTGCGACTATGGGGCGGGCTGACCTCTGCCTCATACAGATTCCCGATGCGACGAATTGCTATCGCCATCGCTGAGGTCGCTTTGTCATTGTCCTTCTCATAGGCCTATGCCAACGGGCGCATCGTCGGGAAGAGGATGACGTCGCGGATGTGGGCTTGGTCGGTGAGCAGCATCACCAGGCGGTCGATGCCGATGCCGAGGCCGCCGGTCGGGGGCATGCCGTACTCGAGGGCGCGCACAAAGTCCTCGTCGATCTCTTGGGCCTCGTCGTCGCCGGCGGCCTTCAATTCCATCTGGGCCTCGAAACGGCGCCGCTGATCAAGCGGCTCGTTCAGTTCGGAGAAGGCATTGCCGTACTCCGAACCTGCAATGAACAGCTCCCAGCGCTCCGTCACGTTTGGATCATCCGGGTGCTTGCGGGCCAGCGGTGAAATCTCGACGGGGTGCTGGGTGACAAACACCGGCTCCCAAATCGACGGCTGGACGTGGCGATCGAACAGCTCTTCGATGATCTTTCCGTGGCCCCAGTGTGACTCCGGCTCGATACCGTTGCCCCGGGCCACTGCGATCGCCTCGGGCAGCGTCAGCGAGAACGACACCTCGCCTTCGATGACCTCGTTGACCATTCCCAGCATCGGGCGCCGCTCGTACGGCGGCGTCAGGTCCAACGTCCGCTCCTGGTAGGTGAGCACGGTGGAGCCGCTCACCTCGGCGGCGATGACGGCAATCATCTCCTCCACCATCTGGGCAATGTCTTCGTAGCCGGCCAGCGCCTCGTACGACTCGAGCATCGTGAACTCAGGCATGTGGGTGGCGTCGATACCCTCATTGCGGAAGGTCTTGCCCACCTCGAACACCTTCTCCAGACCACCGACCACGAGACGTTTCAGATACAGCTCGGTGGCGATGCGCAAGACCATATCGATATCGAGCGCGTTGTGATGGGTCTCGAACGGCCGCGCCATGGCCCCAGTCGCCTGGTTCAACAGCACCGGCGTTTCCACTTCGACGTATCCGCGAGCTTCGAACTCGCGGCGGAACAGCGAAATCACCTTGGACCGCACCAGGGCCGTGTCCCGGGCCTCCTGGTTGACCATTAGGTCCAGGTAGCGCTGACGCGACCGAGCTTCTACGTCGGTGAGGCCGTGGAACTTGTCCGGCAGCGGCCGCAACGCCTTCGTCAGCAGCTCAAAGGAGTCGATCCGAACGCTGAGCTCGCCCTTGCGGGTCGTAATCAACTCGCCACCGGCGCCGACCCAGTCGCCGATGTCGAGATCGGCGAAGGCTGCAAAACCGTCCTCGCCCAGCGTGCGCTTGTCGACAAAGAGCTGAATCGATCCCGAAACGTCGGACAGCACCACGAACGTGAGCTTGCCCATGGCCCGAATGTTGCGGATCCGCCCGGCCACCACCACGGTCTCACCAGTCTCGGTTCCCGGCTCCAAATCTCCGTGCGAGTCGTGCAGCTCGCTCGCCAAGTGGGACCGCTCGAAACGAAACGGATAGCCGGCGTCATCGAGGATCGCCTGGTGCTTGGCGAGACGCAACGCAGTCAGCGGATGGTCCGCCAACCCCACTTGATCGTCGAGCAGTTCGTCCGGCGAGTCGATTGACGATGACTCTTCTTCGCTCACCTCTAGCTCCGGTTCATTTCGTAGATCATTCGCAGGCCGTCGAGAGTCAGGTATTCGTCGATGGTGGAGACACTTTCGCAGTACGGCACGACGGTAGATGCCAGCCCACCGGTGGCAACGCGAGTGACGTCGCCACCGACCTGGGCGGCGAGGCGCTCCGTGATTCCGTCGACAAGCCCGGCGTGACCGTAGATGGCCCCTGACTGGATCGCCTCGACAGTGCCCTTGCCGATCGGATTGGGCGGCGCTTTGAACTCGACGTTGCGCAGCGCGGCGGCACCGGCGATGAGCGCATTGGTGGCGATGACCAGGCCCGGCGCAATCGATCCACCGAGGTAGTCGCCCGACGGGCCGACGACATCGAAGTTCGTCGAGGTGCCGAAGTCGACCACGACGCACGGTGCGCCGTAGCGCTCCCGGGCGGCGACGGCGTTGACGACACGATCCGCACCAACTTCGTGCGGGTTGTCGATGTTGATGATCATCCCGGTTCTGATCCCTGGACCGATAACGACGACGTCACCGGCGGTGATGTCACCGGCGACCTTACGAAATGCGGTGGTGATCGCGGGAACCACGGACGAGATGGCGGCTCCTGAAACATCGGCCCCGGTGAGGTCCTCCAGCTCCAGCAGACTGCGCAACCAGATCTCGAGCTCATCGTCGGTACGATCGGGAGCAGTCGTCAGGCGCCAATGAGCCGCCAAACGTTCGCCGTCGTACAGGCCGATCGCCGTATTGGTGTTCCCTATGTCAGCTGCGAGCAGCATCGTGCTCCCCTTCTGCGGATTGAGGATCCTGGGAGTACAGCACGCTTGGCCGCTCCAGCGGAATTCCCCGGTCGGCAACTATGCCCCCGGCGTCGACTTCGAAGTGCACATTGTCGATGAGTCGCACCGGGCCCACCCGAGCGGCCACTGCGAGGAACGAGTCTGCAGACAGCTCATCAACTGCCGCCACATCCCTTACCGTCGCCACTTCGGCGTATTCGGGGTCCACTCCCTCGGCGGCGGCCATGACATCCCACACGAGGCGCTCCAGCAAGCGGGCATCCCGCTCCCCCGCCTCGGCCGCATCAGCTGCCTCCATCAGGCCATGACTCAGCGCCAGCGCCGACACGCGCTGTTCGGCAGTCATGAAGACGTTGCGGCTCGACAAGGCGAGGCCATCGGGCTCGCGCATGGTCGGGCGAGGGACGATGGCAGTCGGCAACGAGAGGTCGACAGCGAGACGGCGCACGATGGCAAGCTGCTGGGCGTCCTTCCTGCCGAAGTAGGCCCGATCCGGCTGGAGGCCCGCCAGCAGCTTCGTTACGACCGTCGCCATGCCATCGAAGTGACCGGGGCGGCTGGGGCCCTCCATCCTTACAGCCAGTGAGGGAACGCTGACAACAGTGGCCACGGGAAGCGGATACATCTCTTCACCAGAAGGAGCAAACACCATGTCAACACCTGCATCCCGAGCTAGCTCGACATCGCGCTCGAGGTTGCGCGGGTAGTGCTCCAAGTCGGAGACTTCATTGAACTGCAGCGGATTCACAAAAACCGACATGACGACTGTGCCGCATTCAGCACGGGCTGCTTCGAGCAGGGCAACGTGTCCCTCGTGGAGGAAGCCCATTGTGGGGACCAGGCCGACTGGGGCGTCCCCATACAGATGGCGGGTCTCTGCCATCGTCGACGTGATCCTCATTGTTCGCCATCCCGCAATGGCCGGCGCCACGCCGACAACATGTCATCGAATTGGGGGCCATTGCCACTGAGCCGCGCCAGGCTCTGGACGGCGGCGGCAAAGTCCGCCAGCCAACGTGGCTCGGCACCTGCCACGGCGCCGAGCTGGCGGGCCACGGTATCGACGTCGCCCCGAGCCACCGGGCCGGTCAGCGCCGCCCGCGGGCCTAGTTCAAACGCATTAGCGACGATGGCCTCGACAAGCGGGCGGGCTGCCTCAAACGGCACCCCGGCGTCTTTGAACAGATCACTGCTCATCGCGAGGCTGGCAAGAGGGAAGTTGGCGGCGGCCGCGGCCGCAGCGTGATATAGCGCCTTGTCCTCGTCCGCGATGTCCATGGGGATGGCTCCGATGGATTCGGCCAGCTCAACCAGCCGGGGACGAAGCTCGTCGGCGGTGATGCCAACCCACGCTCCGGCCAGCCGAGCGGCACCCGCCTCGGGCGTTGGCAGCGTTTGCAGAGGATGGAAGGTGCCCGTCAGGTACCCGGCCTGCGCCAATGGTTCCAGCACGGTCGAAGCGACCAGGCCGGAAAGGTGTACCACCCCGGCACCGTCAGCCGGGCGAATTCGGCCGGCAATCGAAGCTGCCACCGCGCCGATCACATCGTCGCGTGTCGCGATCACCATGAGGTCACTCGAAGGGAACTCGGCATCGATGCCATACGCGGTCGCCCCGACAGAGGCGGCCGCCGGCTCAGTGCTGCCGAGTGTCCGGCCCACGACTCCCACAATGGCGTGCCCCGCAGCATGGGCGGCGAGCGCAATCGACATCCCGGCGCGACCGGGTCCAACGATGGTGAGTTCCATAGCCGCCAAGTCTACGCAGGCAGATTGGTGCCGCTCGCCCTCCTCGCCATATCCGTTCCGGCGTAGATACGAGCCGATATTGGCGGTGCTGTACGCAAGAACGGAAGCAGCACCCGACCCTTCCATTCCGGCGTAGATACGAGCCGATATTGGCCGCGCTGTACGCAAGAACGGAAGAAGTCGTCCCGCTAGGAAAACCGTCCGACCAGCCAGTCGAACAGCCACCAGATGGCCAAGGCTCCGGCGAGCGTCACCGCGATCGCGGCAGCTGTGAAGGACCGGGACGGTATCGGCCCTTGCATCCGGTGCACCGGCTGATCGGCGACTCCGGGGAGCAGGCCGGCGACCAGAGTGCCGTCGGGAAGCGCCGCGTCGGGCCACGCTTCGAGGAGCGGCTGCAGCACAAAGCGGCGTTCGTGCAGGCGGGGGTGCGGCACGGTCAGCCCGCCCTCGTCGATCGACTCGGCACCGTAGAGCACGATGTCGAGATCGAGCGTGCGAGGGCCCCACCGTTCCAGGCGCTCCCGGCCGTGCTCCTGCTCGACACGCAGACATGCATCGAGGAGCTCGCGTGCAGACAGGTTGGTATCGAGCACTGCAACCGCATTGAGGTACGGCCCCTGCTCAGGGCCACCGACCGGCGCCGTCTCGTAGAGGGCTGAAGTGGCAACCAAATCGCCCAACTCGCTGAGCGAACCCACCGCTTCCGCGATGTGGCGCGCCCGATCACCGATATTTGACCCGAGGCCGACCGCAGCCCGGACGGCCATTAGCGCCCGGCCGGATCGGCGTCTGTTGTGGTTGAACCGACGGAATAGCGCGTCCTAGGCACACCAAACAGCAAACACACCAGCGCTACTTTCGAGCCGATTGGCTGGGAATCAGTCGCCGGCCCTCGGGGCCGAGCGGACGGCCGGCAATCTCCTGGATAACCGACGTGGCCACGATGCGATCCTCGATGAGGTTGCCATGGACCAGGTAGCCACCTAGCAAACCGACAACGGTGTCGTCGATGAGATCGCGATGCACCAAAACGGTGGCCCCGGGGCGGTCCATCGCTTCGTCGAAGAGAGCGAAGATCCCGGCCAGGTCCTCAGGTTCTATCTCGGCCTCGATGGGGACATGGACGAATCTAAGGCCTGAGCCTTCGTACGCTTGCTGGTTCTGATTGCTGGGGAGCAATGACAGGACTGTGTTGAATCCCTTATCGAGCATCCAGACGATCTCTTCTTCACGACGAACCCGCCGATGCTGAAATCCGTGGCCGCCGATGCGTTCACAAACCGCCAGACGATCCTGAATTACCCATTTGAAGCCGCGCGGCTCAAGTCCTGCCAATGTTTCCCCAATTTTCGAACTGCCCCCGTACGATAGCGTCCGTGGTTCGGGCAACTTGCAGGGCGCCGGCCACTTCGTGGACCCTGACCACGGCCGCTCCAGCGCCCATAGCGGCTGAAACCGTTGCGGCAGTAGCGAAATCTCGCTCTGCAGCTGACGTCTGATATCCAGAGGCCTCCAGAATCGAGCCAAGAAAACCTTTTCTACTGGCGCCAATCATCACCGGAAAGCCCAAATCGACGAATGCCCGGACATCATTGAGCAGTTGGAGGTTCTGAAGGTGGGACTTGCCGAATCCAATGCCCGGGTCGATGCAGATCCGGTTCTTCTCGATTCCGGCCGCCATCGCGGCATCTGCTTGGGTGGCCAGATACGCAGCTACCTCGGCGACGACGTCGTCGTATGCCGTGTCGGTCTGCATCGTGCGTGGCTCGCCCCGCATATGCATGATTACGACCCCAACGCCCAGAGAGGCGGCCGTCTCGACCATCGCGGGATCTCGCAGGCCGCCGACATCGTTGATCGCCTCAGCACCGGCGGCAACAGCGGCGGCAGCGACCTCCGGCTTCATTGTGTCGATCGAGACTGTGATGTCACGGGCCGCCAGTTCGGCAATCACCGGAAGCACCCGCTCGATTTCATCTCCAACACCCACCGGCTCTGCTCCAGGCCGGGTCGACTCTCCGCCGACGTCGATGATGTCGGCTCCGGCAGCTGCCATGGCAACTCCTCGCGCCACGGCCGACGCGGTATCAGGCGTAGCCCGGCCGTCCGAGAAAGAGTCAGGCGTGACGTTGAGGACGCCCATGATCAAAGAGTGAGCAGCCGTCGAGAGAGTCGTGTGGCGCAAATGCCACTCCACGGGATAACGAGGTGCAAGATCCGAGAAAGCCAGAGTCAGTTCCTAAACCGAGTGATCGTCCGGCGGTTGGGCCGCGACCATCCCGCCTTCGCGCAGCGAGACACTCTCAGGAGCCCTGATACGCAACGAGCCGGATTCGGCGTGTTCCCACTTGGGCACATCATGGAACGCTTCAGCGAGCTCCTCGGGACCGATCGTCTCCTTGTCGAGGAGCATTTCGGCCACTCGGTGTAGTGCATCGATGTGGGTACTCAAGATCTCGAGTGCTTCATCGCGGGCATGGAAAATGAGCTCGCGGATCTCTTCGTCGATCAGCGCGGCAACGTCGTTCGAGTAGTCCTGGCCGTGGGTGTAGTCCCTGCCTAGGAAGACCTCGCCCTGGGCCGTGCCGTATCGCATCGGGCCGAGCCGATCGCTCATCCCGTATTCCATGACCATCGCCTTGGCGAGTTTGGTCGCTTGCTCGATGTCATTATGGGCACCAGTTGAGGGATCCTCGAAGATGATCTCTTCGGCGGCACGCCCGCCAAGCGCCACCGCCAGGCGGTCGACAAGCTCGGTACGTCGCTGGTAGTCACGATCGGCCTCTGGCAGTGACTTTGTGTAGCCACCGGCTCGACCACGAGGAATGATGGTGACCTTGTGCACAGGATCGGCGTTCGGCAAGGCGTAGCCGACGAGGGCGTGGCCACCCTCGTGATACGCGGTCAGCTTCTTCTCGTCCTCGGACATGATGTGGCTCTTGCGCTCGGGGCCCGCCAGGATCCGATCGATAGCCTCCTCCAGCTCATCCATGCTGATTTCGGACTTGTCACGTCGCGCCGAAAGCAGCGCAGCCTCGTTGATGAGGTTGGCGAGGTCGGCGCCGGTGAACCCCGGCGTCTGTCGAGCCAGCACCTCGAGGTCGATGTCATCAGCCAGCGGTTTGCCCTTGGCGTGGACCTGAAGAATCTGGTTACGCCCTTGCAGGTCGGGCCGCGGGGCCATGATCTGACGGTCGAACCTACCCGGACGCAGCAAAGCGGGGTCGAGGATGTCGGGGCGGTTGGTGGCGGCGATGACGATGACACCGGCCTTGGCTTCGAAGCCATCGAGTTCGACTAGCAACTGGTTGAGGGTTTGCTCTCGCTCGTCGTGGCCACCGCCGAGTCCAGCACCACGATGGCGGCCGACCGCGTCGATCTCGTCGATGAAGACGATCGCCGGGGCGTTCGACTTGGCCTGCTCAAAGAGATCGCGAACCCGGCTGGCACCGACGCCGACGAACATCTCGACGAAGTCCGAGCCTGAGATCGAGAAGAATGGTACGCCGGCTTCACCGGCGACCGCCTTGGCGAGAAGTGTCTTGCCTGTTCCCGGAGGGCCAAACAGCAGAACGCCGCGAGGGATCTTGGCGCCCATGGCACGGAACTTGCCTGGACTCTGCAGGAAATCCTTGATCTCCTCGAGTTCCTCAACGGCCTCCTGAGCGCCGGCCACGTCCTTGAACGTCACCTTGGGCGAATCTTTGGTCACCTGCTTAGCTCGGGACTTGCCGAACTGCATCACGCGGTTGCCGCCACCCTGCATCTGCATGATGAAGAAAATGAAGATTCCGAAGATCAGCAGGTAGGGGAAGATCGTCCCGAAGAACCACTGGAACCCGGATGGATTCTCGGCATCGGTATCGAAGTCGGCAACCTCGGCGTCGATAATGGCCTGGGTCAGTTCCCCTTCGAACTCATTTGGGTAGTTGAGCCGGAAGGCATTCTCCGTAGCCCCTTCCGGAAGAGAAGCTCCGGGGACGAATTCACCGAGGATCTCATTGGATTTCTCCTTGATCAGCACGGATTGAACTTGTCCGGTGGCCAAGGCCTCTTGAAACTCCGGCAGATTGATATCAAAGGGCTCGGCCGAGCTCTGCAACAGCGCATTAACCAGCAACAGAGCCACGAAGCCAAAGGCGACGTAGACCAACATTGCGCGGGCGGTGCGGTTCACGGTGTTCCTAGCCGACTCTTGTAGTCGGGAGATTGAGTGGGAGTAATCATATTGGGTTCAACGCGGTATCGGGAGTTCAGATCCTGTGGATAAGGGAAACGAGAAGTCAGAAGTCAGCAAGAACGGGTCCCGGGCACCAAATTGGTACTTCTCTCATGGCTTCTGACTTCTGTTCTTCCATTCTGACTTCTGATTTCTGATTTCTGGCTTCTTCCTCAGTCCGGGAGATCGGCTTCGTCGACCACGCCGATGAACGGCAGATTCCTGTACAGCTCGCCGTAGTCCAGGCCATAGCCGATTACGAACTCCGGATCGATGTGGAATCCGGGATACTTGATGTCCATGGCGGGACGTTCAACGCCGTCCTTGACAAGTAGCGCGGCCAACTCCAGCGAGGCCGGATTCCGTACCCGAAGATTCTTCATCAGGTAGTGGAGAGTGAGGCCCGAGTCGATGATGTCCTCGACAATGAGCACGTGGCGATCCTCGATCTGAGTATCGAGGTCCTTGAGGATCCGCACCACACCAGAAGTCTTGGTACTACCGCCATATGAGGAAACTGCCATGAAGTCGAACTCGACAGAGGTGTGAATGTGACGCGCCAGGTCCGCCATGACGATAAATGCGCCCTTGAGGACTCCGACGAGCAGCAGATTCTTGCCGTCGTAGTCGGCGGTGATTGCCTTACCCATTTCGGCCAGCTTGGCATCGATGTCCTCAGCCGAAATGAGTACGCGCGGATTCAAAACTGGCCCTCTTCCACATTGAGCTCGACAACACCGTCCCGGCCGGCGACGCCGCGGCCCCAAGGGGCCGAGCGAACTCCGGCAACGGCGACGATTCTCCCATGTGCGACGGCTATGGGCCAAGCCGACCGGACACGCCGGGGAATCTCTGCTTCCGCCATGACGTCTCGGACGAGCTTGGTGCCGGCGGCGATTTCAATCCGCTCTCCCGGTTCAGCGGCCCGCAGCAAGAGCTCAGGCCCCACAGAGGCAGCCGTCAACAAGCTGGAGCGTCGGACCATGACCGATGCGGCCGGCTCCGCGGTCACAGTCAAAGCGCCGAAAGCAATGCTTCCGGGCACAGGCAACACTTCTGGTTCCGGAGCCGCTGCATCACCTTGGTGGGCGACCAGCCATGGTCCCTCCAGCTCGAGCTGCCACCCATCGGCAATCTCACACCGGCCCGCTCGGCGATGCACGACATCGAGCACCATGCGGAGCTCGTCGGCATTACCCGCATAGGGAGGCCGGGCCGCACGGAGGAGCCGTCGCACCAGCCGGGCCGCCCCGGCGGCGGAGGCAGTTGCGATGAACGGAGCGGGCAGCCGCCAAGCCCCGAACGCATCACGCTGCGGCATCACGGAACCGATCGTCGACTCGATCGAGTTGTCGTCGGCCGCCAGCGCCCGGGCCATCCGCCCCAGCGTTGCTCGCAGTTGTGGGTTGAACTCGGCTTCGAGCTGTGGGATCAGAACGTGGCGGATTACGTTGCGGGTGTGGGCCAGGTCATGGTTGGCAGGATCGTCAGCGCTGGGCAGGCCGAGTGCTCGACCGACAGCGAGTACGTCGTTGCGACTTATCTCGATGAGCGGACGCCACACTCCTTCTCGGGACAACGCCATCGCAGCGAGCCCGGCCGAACCGGCACCTCTGAGCAGGTGGCCCAAGGTCGTCTCCGCCAGGTCGTCGGCGTGGTGCCCGGTGACGATCGATTCCCCGGCGGCAACGTGGCGGGCAATAGCTTCCCAGCGCACCGCCCGTGCCTGGCCCTCCCACGACGCCCCCGCCGACACCTCGACCCGGACGACCTCGAACTCGCAATCGATCTTCTCGGCGATGGCGGCCGCCGCCTTGGCGAGGACGTCGGAGGCCGCGGACCCGTGATGGACATGGACCACACGGACCCGGCCGGTGGCGACCTTGGTGGCGAGCCAGGCCGCGACCGCGGAATCGGGGCCGCCGCTCAGCGCTACCAGCAAGTCATCGCTGGGGGGTGGAGCCACCCTGGCGAGCAACTCGTCCGGTGTCATCCCATCCGCTCGAGCCACAACACGGGGTTCCTGATCTCGTTGAGCGTCGGCAGGTTCTCGACTCGCTCCCACGCAGCGTCCAATGCAGACCAGCCCGCATGGCGTTCGATCCCGGCGATGAAGGCCGCTCCGTCGTCGTACTGGCGCATCTTGAGCTCGAGCCCAACGAGGCGCATGAACATCGCGGTTCTCGGATCTTGGCGGCGGGCCTTCAGAACCTGTGACATGCGCTCCTGGCTCACGAGCTCACGAGCGCCGATCCGGTCCATGACAACGTGACCGTGGCCCTCCAGTAGCGACATCAGGGCTTGAACCCGGTCGATGACCTCACGTTGGTCGGTGGTGGCGAAGACGCCAAAAAGCCCGGCCTCGTCCACTAGCGGCTCACCCGCCTTGGCGGCTTCTGCCAAGTCTCCGGCCACCCGAGAGAGGGTGCCTTTTTGAGGGACGGAGGCCGTCACCAGGTCGTTGATGAGGCTCAGGAAGTAGTCCTTCATCCAGGGCACACCGAGGAATTGCAGGCGATGTGTGGCCTCGTGGAGCGCCACCCAGAAACGGAACTCTTGGGGCCGGAACTCGTGCTGCCGCTCCATGGCGAGGATATTGGCTCCGACAAACATCACTGTGTCGCCGGCCGAGCCATCGGCGCGTGGCAACACCAACTCGTACTGGCCGAGAACGCGACGACTCAGCAACCCGAGCACTGCCCCCAGCTCAGCGGCGGTCAGCTTGCGAGCCACTCGGGCTCCGATCCCCGAATGCGCTGCAAGACGTTCCTCGGCCGGCTTCACCAACTCGGCGAAAGAGCCGATATTGGCTTCGACCCATTCCTTGCGGGAGACCACGGCGACTTCGGCAACACCTGGAGCATGCAGGCCGGTCTCAGCTTCTACGAGCGTTGTCGCTCGCATCACCATCGAAGGCGCCTGCAGCGCAAAGCGGGCCTCGTGGTAGGTGCCGGCCAGTGGGTAACTGCCGGTCATCCGCGAGGCGATTCGTACCGCCTGTTCCCAATCAATAGAACTCATTGGACGTGAAGTTAGCCGCCGACAGGCTTTGCACTGCCGCATCAACCTGGGAAGCTCTCGCGATGATCCGCCCATACATCGCATGCGCCGCCGTCGTCCTGGTCGTGCTGCTTGCCGCATGTGGTGAACCCGCCAGCCTCTCGGACGCGTCGACGTCGGTCGAAACCGACACCCGTGACACCCGGCCCGCCGCGGCGTCGTCGACGGTCACCGCTCCGAGGACAACGCTGCCGACACCCCCGACCACTACGACAACGACAACGACAACGACAACGACAACGCTGCCACCCATCACGCTGGGATTCGCCGGAGACACTTCGTTCACTCACGGCCTGGAGGGGCGGGACCCGCTCGGCGCCATCGCCGCTGAATTGTCCCAACCCGATGTCATGATCGTGAACCTGGAAACCACTGTGGCCGAGGCGGGGGTCGGCAAGGCGATTGCCAAACGATTCACGTTCAAGTCGCCGCCCGTCACGGGCAAGCTCCTCTTCGAGGCCGGAGTCGATGTCGCCGCCCTAGCCAACAATCACGCCCTCGACTACGGGCCCGAAGCGGTCATCCGCACTATCGAGATACTCAATGAGGCAGGAGTGGCCACTGCCGGGACTGGGAGCACGGCGGCGGAGGCGTACTCGGCCTTGCGACTAAGGGTCGAAGGGTGGGATCTGGCAATCCTGTCGTTCTCACGAGTGCCGTGCGATTCGCCCGAGCCCGGAGAGAGCTACATCGACGAGGTCGCCTGGGCCTGTCCCCAATTCGATGGTGCGACTTTGGAAGCTGTCGCGGCCGCGGCCGATGCCGATTTCACGGTCGTCATGGTCCACTGGGGAATCCAGAGAGATCTATGTCCGGCGTCACATCAGCGGGATCTATCGGCGGCATGGATTGAAGCCGGGGCCGACACCATCATTGGAAGCCACCCTCACGTCCTCCAGGGCGTGGAGAGGATCGACGGGGCCTGGGTGGTCCACTCCACGGGGAACTTCGCCTTTCCCTCAGCCCGCAACGAGTCGTCCTACTCGGCAATCTTCACTATGACGGTGTCGCAACAAGGGGAAACCCTCGCGGCGTTCCCCTTGCGGATCGAAGCCGGGCGGCCGGTACCGGCGACCGTGTCGCGTCAAGGGATCTTCACGAGATTGACGGACCGCAGTTTTGGATACACGTTCGGTGAATCCGGCGAGGCCATCGTGTCGCCGGAATCCGGGAATTGCTGACCAGCTCGGGAGCTAGTCGACGACCCGATACTTGCCGCGCAGGCGCACTCCATAGAGGACCATGGCGGCGACTACGCCGAGAGCTCCCATGAGAGCGACAGTTGGAGCCAGAAACTTGGCCGTCCACTGGTCCTCGGCGACAGTTTCGTCACCTGGTGGGGCCAGCTCCGCCGGCTCAACACCACCCTCCGAGATCATCGTCGTAGCCGGAGCCTCATCGCCATCGCCCTCAGACTCGGCTTCCGTGAAAGCCACAAAGGAGGCCGAACCGTCGTAGCTCGCCGGAAAGGCCACCGTGGCCGGAGCGAGGACGACGACGAACAGGGCCGCCAGAGCAAGAGCTTTCATGGCCCGGGAGCCTAGATCGGAAGACCTGAGATGTCAGATGTCGGGAACGGACCTGGCGGTCCGTTCCTTGGGAGCTGCTGCGCAGCTCCATGAGATATGGGATGCCACGGAGAGGAGCAGAGGCGAAGACCTCAGCGCAACCAGGTCTTTCTCACATCTCACATCTGAACGAGGTCTGGCGGACGGAGCCGATCAGACGAACCACAGACGCGTCATCACGCCTCTGAGATTCCTCACATCTGAACAGGACCGATACGACCATCCCATCAGACGAACCGCAGACGCGTCATCGCGCCTGCGAGATCCTTCTAGCTCTCCGGGACGATTCGACCGCGCAGGCGCGGGAACTTTGTGGGAGCGTGGGCGTAGCAGTATTCCCGCTTGTTGTAGCGCGAAAGGGTTGTCTCGCAATCCTTCTTGGCGCAAGCGCGCACGTCGACTACTGCTTTCGGAGCACGGGAAGAACCCATGATCCGCTTACCTTTAAGTACGTTTTCAGCCATCTGGAGACCGTCTCGTTTCATTGAGGGGGCCGTCCGAAACGCATCAGCGCTCGGGGTCGTCCCCCGCTTCTTCCCTTATCAACGTATGAAGCCGCTGAATTAGTTCCGCGGAAGGTTCGGTTTGGCTCTTGGTCCGGACCATCTGTTTCACACGCTCTTCAAAATCGAAGGCTCCGCAGCAGTGGCCGCAACGGCGCAGATGCCACCTGATGCGTAGCCGGCGCACGTAGGTCATCTCACCGTCGAGATAGAAGTAGATCTGCTCCGTCGCGTGATGGCAAGCTGACTTGCTCATGTGGTTCGTCCCGTTATGCCGCGTTCCTCCGCCAAATGCCACAACTTCTTTTGCAGCGCTTTTCTTCCCCGATGCAACCGAGACATCACAGTGCCGATCGGAATGTCGAGCATTTCGGCAATTTCCTTGTACGCAAAACCTTCAACATCTGCCAACAGAACCGGCACCCTGAAATTGTCGGGCAGGGATTCAAGAGCCTGAATCACGTCGGTGTCGACGAACGCTTCGAGGACCTCGGACTCGGCGCTCTCCGAGGCTCCGGAGTGTTCCCCGAGCCGTTTGAAGAGATACAGATCCTGTAGCTCGCCGAGCTCGACTTCCGACGGTCGGCGCTGAGCTTTGCGGTAACGATTGATGTATGTGTTGGTGAGGATTCGGTAGAGCCAAGCCTTGAGATTGGTTCCCGCCTGAAAACTTCCGTACGCCCTGTAGGCCTTGAGGAAGGTCTCTTGCACCACGTCTTCGGCGTCCGCCGGATTGCGTGTCATCCGCAACGCGGCCGAATAGAGCTGCGGCGCAAACTGCATCGCATCCGCTTCGAAATCGGCTTGATCGGCCATCTACGTCGCCTTCCGGGCAATTGACGGGCCATACCTTAGGGCGAGCCGCGATATGGACAATTCCTGTCTGGCTGATCCACTACCAACGCTAACGGACAAGACAAGATCTGAGACCGACGCCCCCGAGCGCAGCTATCATTCCCCGGCCCAAGCCGGGGTAGCTCAGTCGGTAGAGCGACGCACTCGTAATGCGTAGGTCACGGGTTCGATTCCCGTCTCCGGCTCGAAGACAGAAGTCTCCCAGCGCCCCCGTGCGCGACTCCTGTTCGTTTGAGGGAACCTTCTCTCGGCGGTCTTAGTCAGATGTGAGAAATCTCGAGGCTCCACAGCGCGGCCCTTCGTTGTCTGAGCGAGCCTGCTCTCCATCCCCGTTCAGATGTCAGATGTCAGAAAGACCCGGGTGTGAGCCTGGTCCATTCTGTATCTGACTTCTGACTTCTGATTACTTCTTCATCCGAGGATCTCCGGCCATGACTCGTCGAGGGTTTCGTGCTTGAACTCGAAGCCGGTGGCCTGGAGCGCTTGAGGGAGGACTCTCGCTGACGTGAAGACCAGGGCTTGGGCGCGTTCGGCGCCCAGGACCAGGTTCAGCGCGAATCTCGGCGTCGGGACGATGGCAGGTCGGTGGAGGGCTCTTGCCAGGCTCTTGCCGAAGTCCTTGTTGCGAACGGGGCTGGGAGCCGTCAGATTGAAAGCGCCCCCCTCCTTGGAATCGATGATGTGCATCATCGCCCGCAGCTGATCCTCGAGGGATATCCAGCTCCACCACTGATCGCCGCTACCCATGGCTCCGCCGAGCCCCAACTTGAAGGGCAGAAGGAGCCGTTTCAACAATCCACCCGACCCGCTCAGGACAAGTCCGGTTCGCAAGAGCGCCAGCGGCACGCCGGCCTGGGCCACCGGCATTGCCGCCGCTTCCCACTTCGTTACAACTTCGACCAGGAAATCGTCATGGGGTCCGGCGCCGCTGTCCTCGGTGAGCGTCTCGTCGGAGCGGTCGCCGTAGTGGCCAATGGCCGACCCGGAGACGAAGACGCCGGGCGGGTTCTCGAGTTGTCCAACTACCCGGGCGAGGGTCCCGGTGGCGTCGAGGCGTGATTGGAGCACGGCCGCCTTGTGGGTAGTGCTCCAACGGCTGTCGCCGATGCCGACGCCTCCGAGATTGACGATCGCGTCGACATCCTCGAGTGCCAAAACATCGAGTGAGCCTGACTCCGGATCCCATTGCATCTCAGACGGGCCGTTTGCGGGGCGCCGGACCAAGCGAACAACGTCATCCCCACGCGCAATCAGCCGCGTGACCAGGGCACTACCAAGGAATCCGCTCGATCCACCTATGACGATCCGCATCTCGGCTCCATTCAACTCGAATGTCCGACAGTTCTGGTCTTCTACCGCGATGTACGCAGCGGCCCCAGGATCTGGATCAAACTCTTCTGCCACGCTGCGGTAGTTGCGCCCAGCGGGTCGACACAGTCCATGAAGTCGAGCGGATCGATCGGGTCGCACACGGTCGCCCGAACCGATGCGCGACCGAACCTCGGCTCCCGATACGACATAACGTGCTCACTGCCCTCTATGGCCAGCGGGTACAGAGGGGCACCGGTCAACAGCGCAAGCCACGCCGCGCCGCTCGACGGAGGGGTTTCCCCCCAATAATCCTCGCGGCGGGCTTCCGGGAAGACGCCGACCGGTCGGTCCGCATTGATAGTTCGAATAGCGGTTTGCAGGGCGCGCCACGGAATCGAGCCGCGCGGCAAGGGAATCGCCCCCCAGAACCCCGTCAGCGTATCGAAGAACCTGCTGCGCCCGAACAGCTCGTCAACGGCGAGGTATCGAATGTTCTGATGACCGACCAGCGATGAGAACACGGGGTCCACCAACGAGAAGTGATTCGGGGCCAGGATGTAGGCCCCGCTCCGCGGCAGAACGTCCGGGTGAGCTATCTCGTAATCCCAGTAGTAGCGACCAAAGGTCGCGACGAACGGCTTCGCCACCCGGTACGAGAGGTCGACGAACCGCCCCGGGTCGCGCCTAAGTAGACGCACCGAGCTCACTAAAGAGAGCGGCGAACGCCAACTGTGGCCGCTGATGGCTTTGCAGAGATTCAACGGTGTCAAGCACTCGTCGCGCCGCCGCGATCGCCTTGGCCGGCAAGACTTTCGTCAGGTCTGTCACTGGGATGTCCGTGTTGCGAACCGGTGCGCCGAGCTGAGCGGCTGCCGAGTCGCGATAGAAGCCGGCAAGGATCTCGAGGCCGGTCTCATAGATGGCCGCCGACGCTCGGCGGAGTTCACGGTCGTGGCGGTCCTTGAGCATCTTGCCGCCCCTCCCCTCACTCTCCTGGCGAGACTGTTCCGCGTTTTGGCGGTCCTTCAGGGTGGCCAGAAGCGGCTCGGCAGCACTACGGACCTCATCGGCCAATACGTAGGCCTCACCGGGGTGCTCGGAAAGCCTGGCCGGGATGCTCAACCAAACCCGGCGGAACTCGGCCACGTGTTCCTGCGTCGCTAGCGCAATGGCCAGGCCGGGCCGACCGCCGGCGATCCCCGTCACACTGGCGGCTCGGGCGGCGTCTACTCCCAAGGCGACGAGCCCCGCCTCGAGCTCGTCCTCGGCGACCCGGCCCAGAACGATGGTTCGAGAGCGGCTGGCAACAGTGTCCGGCAGGTCGTCCTCCGACTCCGCCACGAGAACGAAGATCGTCGAGCGCGTGGGCTCCTCGAGAGTCTTCAACAGGGCATTGGCCGCCTCGTCGTTCATTATTCCGGCCTCTTCGAACAGGAATACCTTGCGGCCCGCCTCGAGCGGCGACAGGCTCGCCTGCGAAACGGCGCGGCGGGCCTGATCAACTGTGATCGATGCACTCCCCTCAGGCTCGACATTGATCACGTCGGGGTGAGCGCCGTCGAGCACTCGCTGCCGCGCGGTGGAGTCATCGCTGACCAAGCCCGCAGCGAACCTGCGGGCAATCGTCGCCTTGCCCGAACTCGCCGGACCAACAAATAGGTAAGCGTGGGCCGGTTGCTCGAGCTCCTTGGCCAGGAGAGCGGTTACCGAGCTATGCCCGATGATCGAATCAAAGAGTTGCTCGTTATCCATGGGAGCCTCGATCACGCGCCACCTTCCAGATCGCGGCGGCCACGTCGTCGACGGGCTGTGTCGCGTCGACCACGACAAAGCGCTCCGGCTCGGACTCGGACAGCACCAGGAATCCATGAGCCACCCGATCCAGGAACTCGTGACCGGCGGCACCAATACGATCCGGCACTTGCTGCCGAGACAACCCGTCGGCCACGCCGAGCTGGAGCAATGCGACCAGGTCAGGCCAAGTTGGCCCCAACCCGGGGGCGTTGACGGCGCGCACCTGTTCCGTTCCGAGGCCACGGCCGGCACCCTGATACGCCAGTGACGAATAAACCGATCGATCCGTGACAACCCAGGTACCCGCCTGGAGCGCCGGTTCGACAATATCCACGGCAAGCTGGGCACGAGCGGCGGCGAACAACAACGCCTCGGGCCATGGCGCTACCGAACCGTCGGGATCGAGCAGAACGTGGCGCACCTTCTCACCGGTAGGGGTGCCGCCGGGCTCACGCACGGTCATCACGTTGTGGCCGGCATCCGCAATCAGGTCGCACAGGACGGCTGCGACGGTCGACTTGCCGGCGCCTTCAATGCCCTCGAGAGCGATATAGAAACCGCGATCCGGTTGGCTCATACCTCGTCTTCTTCCAATTCGCGCATCTTCGGCTCAGTCCACCCGGCCTTGCGCTTCTGCTGGGCGTGGCGTGACTTCTCGGCTGCAGCGATCAAGTCGTGAGTCGCCGACTCGAGTTTGGGTCGAGTGAACAGTGTCCGTAGCGACCAGAGCAAACCCATCCCCGAGATGATCATGATCGCACCCCCGAAGAACAACACCAGCCGGTTCGGATCATTGAGTCGTTCAAACGCTGAGCCATCGAACACGCTTGTCAAGGGCACCGCCAACGCCATCGACACAAACAGGCCGATGCGCATCATGCTAAAGAGAGTGGCGAACACCCGACCCCGCATGTCATCCTCGACGTGCTCGTGAAGGTGAGTCAGCCCCATGACGTAGGCCGCCCCCGCTCCGAGTCCCATCAGAAATATCCAAGCGGCCGCCCCACCGACTGTGTTGACCATCGCAGCGAGGCTCAATGCCATTCCGGTGATCGTGACCGAAAGAGCGAACACGATGTCTCGTCGCAGCAAGCGAGATGAATACAGCGAAACAGCCGCAATCCCGATGGCGCCACCGGCACCGAGCGAGGTGACAATCGCAAAGAACCCCGTGCTGTCCGCTCTCAGGACATCCTCAACGAATGGTTTCCCGATGATGATCACCGTGCCGCCACCGAATAGCGCCGTCGTCATTCCAACAATCACTCGACGCACACCGCGCTCACGCCAGAGGTAGCTGAGCCCCTCGACTATCGAACGCAGCGTGTCCTTGCCCGTGAGCTGGGCACTTTCGGCCTCAGCTTCGGCTGCAGGAGCTGGTTTGAATGCGGGGAGCGTCGCAATGATCAACCCTGAGGCCAGGAACGTGAAGGCATCAAAAACGAAAGCCAGAGCAAAATCCTGGGTCTCGAGCGGGATGATGTCCCCAATGATGAGCGCGGGGAATAGCGCCAACACGAAGTTGAATGCCGCCCCGAGAGGAATCGTTCCGTACGCCGCCCCCAACATCAGGGAATTGGCGGTGACGATGTTCTCATCACGAACCATCGACGGAATCACCGCGGCACGCGGAGCCTGACCCAGCAGGCTGAGAATCTCGAGGACGATGGTGATCGCAACGAGCATCGGCAAAGTCGAAGCGAACACAAAGAAGGGAACAACGGCGGCCCGGCCCAGGTCGGCGATAACGATGAGCCGGCGTCGGTCGAAACGATCCGTGATGGCACCGACAAAGGGCCCCACGATCAGGCCGGGCAGCACTCGCGACAAAAGCGCGACCAGAATGCCGCCACCGCCGCCGATCTCATCGGCAACACCGATGGTGGCGAAGATCGTGATCCAGTCACCGGTGCTCCCAATCGCGGCCGCCCACCAGAAACGGGCGAAGGGTCCCCTCCGGACCATGGAGGCCGCGGTGCGCGGCTGCAGCGATTCATCCATGGCGGACAAGAGTAGAGGCTTTGCGTTTCGCTCGAATCGGGTCGAGGTCGAGCGCAGCATTGGGCCGCGGACAGATTGCCGCCGCCGGGAACGGTGAGGCAGGGAGTTCAGGAGGACGCAACGGGGCAGTGGAGTCGCCATGAAACCGCAACACGCGCCGGCGGGCACGTCACTGCCGCGGAGATCGCGGCTCGCGCGCACTTCGCACCGCGACGCAACGTCTGTCTTGTCTACTACCTTCGCTTCCCCCCACCCCCTCGCAAGCTCGGGTACTCCCCCCAAGCGTCTGCCTCCCAAAGCGGAGTCAGACGGGGGGAGAGACAACGTCTACGCCGCCGCTCTCCGCTTTGC
>JAAELU010000147.1 GCA_024226255.1 bacterium
CGGCACCTCGCGCTCGGGATGCCGAATACTCACGGTGAAGATCGGCCTGCTGTTGGGTGCATCGGTATCTGCCGGATCCCACTCACCTGGGGGTGCGCGATAACGCTGCTGGTGGTGAGTGATATGGGTGCAGTCACGGCACTGCCGCTGTCAAGTTGAGTTCCCCGGTGCTGCTATTCCGAGGCCTCTCGGTAGGAGAACTTGCCTGTGATGCGTTGGCCTTCGACTGTCCGTTCTAGACAGGTCCCGATCCAAGCCTCTGGTAGCTCGACGGAGGTCAGTACGTCGCATGAGGTTGCATACATCCGGTGGCGGTCGGCGGCACGTAGGCGGACGTAGATGGACGCGCCCTCAGTGGCGTGTATCACGTACAACTGGTCGCCCTCTTCGGGAGCGATCAGTTCTTCCAAGTCTCCGTTTGGGATATCGGCGGTCGTGATCTCAACGGCATCCAACATCAGTGGCAGACCAAGCGGGGGAATCGAGGTCGTTACCGATACCTCCACGTCGGAGGTCTCATACTCGGACTGGTCGAATACGAGGGTCAGATCATCCATCTCAAACGAAACGTTGCTTTCCGGCAGAGTTTGTCGGTCGATCACGGTGTAGGTCGTTGTCCCGGATCCCAAGACCTCGTTGTCGGATTCGATGATCCACTTCTCGAGGCGCTGTCTATCGCTGTCGTACCAGCGCTCGAACGTGCTTGAGAAGTCGCCCATTTCGTCTGTTCCAGAGCGCTCGGTCGCATAGACAGTGACCGGAGTACCGCGCCAAACCTCGGTTCTGGCTGTCGCATCGCGGCTGTAGATCTCTTCCAGGTCGAGGACTGAACCGTCGCGTGCTCGCTGGATAATGGGCAGCCAGAGCTCGTACCCCGAGCCCGAGATGAATTCGGGTGGCTGCGCCATCGCGAAGGAAGACGTATTGCCGCTGTTCTCTTCTAGACAGTCAGATACTCGGTAGCCGGCCTCGTTGAACCGCTTTGTGCCGGTCGACCAGATTCTCTGCTCAGAGAACGTGGTGGTCGATGGCTCAACGACGACTCGCGTAACGGTCCCGTCGGGTGCGGTTGTGTCCATGCGGATGAGGTTGTCTGTGTTGGGTCCCCAGATCTCGATGACGGCGTCGTCAAAGCCACCGTTGTCGACGATCTCCATACCCAAGCAGCGCAGCTCGAAGTGCTGAGACCACTCCAACTTGACATACTCGACGTTTGCCGGCTGAGCCGGGTCTTGCCCGCCGTGTAGTGCGAGCAATGCTGCACCCGCAACGAGTACCACGGCGGCGCCCATCGCGAAGGCAACAAGCGCCCCCCGGCGGCGTGGCGAGTCCTGCAACTCCGCAGGCCGACTAGACAGCGCATCCAGGGACGGTGGGTCGGGCATCTCAGAAAGAAGCTGCTCAAACCCTTCCCGGAAACGGGATCGGTGATCACTCATCGAGGGCCTCCCTCAACTTTTCCCGCGCCAGGTGAACATAGCGTCGCACCGTTGCCGGTCTACAGCCCATCATCACCGCCGCCTCAGATGCTGTGTGCTCTTCATAGAAGACCAAGAACGCGGCGGCGCGTTGCCGCGGCGGTAGCTGCTCAATGACATCAAGAGCATCGATCGAGGGTTCGTTCAGGTTGGTCGTCGCCGGTCCGACCGCAACTGCCGGTTGCCGAGCCCGGATTCGATGCCGACTACGAACCTCGTTCAGTACAGACCTCATCAAGTAGGGCTTTGCCTCCCTCAAACCCGCCAACCGGCCAGGGCGGGCAAGTACCCGGGTCACGACAGCAGACACAACATCTTCCGCCGAGCCGGATCCGACCAATGCCGTGGCATATCGCATGAGATCCCACCGAACTGCTTCATAGACTTCTGAATCGTTCACTAACCAATCCACGCTCAGGAGTGCCCCAGCGTTGCACACGAATTCGCCACTCGCCAAAACAGCATCCAGACCATGCCTGTCACCGCGGGAACACGGTCACAGCCACCCGCCCGGGATCACCAGATATCGGACGAGAACGCCCATTTCGCTGAGTGTCCCCGATCGGCACGACTGCGGGCGGGGTGTCGGTCACTCAGCGTTGTGCGCAGCTCATGGCGTGGAATTGCCGGGTCGGTGTTTCGGGAGCGGTTGCCGAGGAGACTGTGGATTCGCGATACCGCTTTCCCGCACGGTCTAGTGCCGC
>JAAELU010000148.1 GCA_024226255.1 bacterium
GTGGCCGAACACGTCATTGCGGCACCAGGCGCCAACGACGAACCCGCCACCGGAACACACGACAACGCCGACAAGCCCGCCAGCGGATCGGTTATGGCCACGTTGTCGAGAGTGACATCACCATCGTTGGTGGCCATAAACCCGTATGTGAGAGTGTCACCCAGTGACACGTCACCCGAGGCGTCCTCATCGGCGTTGGCCGAGAGCGACTTCACCAGAGAGATCGACGGGTTCTGAGCGACGACAACAGTCTCCGAATCAACGTCACCAACTGGATTCGCCAAGGGGTCCACACCGAAGACGGTCGCGGTGTTGTCCACCTGACCGTTATCGACATCTCCCTGAGTCACCGAGTACGTAGCCGAACAAGTCATCACCGCACCCGCCGCCAGAGCAGATCCGGCGGCCGGTACACAGGACAAGGCGCTCAACCCGGGAAGCGGATCTGAAACTGCAATGTTGAAGAGGGTCGTATTGCCGTCGTTGGTGGCCACGAACCCATAGGTCAGAGTGTCACCAAGCGACACGTCACCCGAGGCATCCTCGTCGGCATTGGCCGACAATGACTTCACCAGAACGATTGATGGGTTCTGAGGGACCAAGACGGTCTCAGAGTCAACGTCGCTGACGGGAGCCGCGTTGGGGTCGGTGGCATTGACCGTGGCGGTGTTGTCGATCTGGGCGCTGTCGACATCTGATTGGGTGATCGAATAGGTGGCTGAACATGTCATTGCGGCACCAGGCGCCAACGACGAACCCGCCGCCGGAACACACGACAACGCCGACAGGCCGGCCATTGGATCGGATACCACGACACTGTCGAGGGTGACATTGCCGTTGTTGGTCGCTTGGAACCCGTAGGTCAAAGTATCGCCCAGCGACTCGTCGCCCGAGGCATCCTCGTCAGCATTCACCACGAGACTCTTGAGTAGCGAAATCGACGGGCTCTGCAGAACCACAACCGTCTCCGAGTCGACGTCACTCACCGGGTTGGCCAAGGGGTCGACGCCGTTGACGGTGGCGGTGTTGTCGATCTGGCCGTTGTCGACGTCAGTCTGAGTCACTGAATACGTCGCCGAGCAGCTCATGGCCGCACCCGGGGCGAGGCTGGAGCCTGCACTCGGGCTGCAAGTGAGGCTGCTCAGGCCGGCGAGTGGATCCGACACGGCGACGTTGAAGAGTGTGACATTTCCAGAGTTGGTCGCCACGAATCCGTAGGTGAGGGTGTCCCCAGTCGAGACGGACCCTGAAGCATCCTCATCTGCATTCGACGACAACGACTTCACGAGACTGATCGATGGGTTCTGGTTCACGACCACCGACTCCGAGTCGACATCACTCACCGGAGCCGCGTTGGGATCGGTGGCGTTGACGGTGGCGGTGTTGTCGACTTGAGCGGCGTCGGCGTTGGCAACAGAGACCGAGTAGGTAGCGGTACACGTCATTGCGGCACCAGGCGCCAACGACGAACCCGCAGCCGGAACACATGACAAGGCCGACAAGCCCGACAGAGGATCCGAAATGGCCACGTTGTCGAGAGTGACGTTGCCCGTGTTCGATGCGACAAATGTGTAGGTGAGTGTGTCGCTGAGGGTGACAGTGCCGGAAGCGTCCTCATCGGCGTTGCCGGTCTGTGTCTTGGACAGATTGATGCCTGGCACCTGCGGGGTGGCCACCGACTCAGAGTCGGCGTCGCTCACTGGAGCCGCATTCGGATCGGTGGCGTTGACGGTGGCGGTGTTGTCGACCTGGCCGTTGTCAACGTCACCCTGGGTGACGGAGTAGGTGGCCGAACAGGTCATTGCGGCCCCCGGAGCCAACGTGGCTCCTGCGGCCGGAACACACGACAGCGCCGACAAGCCCGCCAGCGGATCGGTTATGGCCACGTTGTCGAGAGTGACGTTGCCGTCATTGGTTGCGACAAACCCGTAGGTCAAAGTGTCGCCAAGGGAGACGTCACCGGACGTGTCCTCGTCGGCGTTCGACGTCAGAGACTTGGCAATGGCAATCGAAGGATTCTGCGGAACGATGACCGTCTCGGAGTCCGGATTGGTCACCACAGCCGACCACGGGGCCGTTCCTGACGCCGTTGCCGTGTTGTCGATCTGACCGTTATCGACATCGGCCTGCGTCACCGAATAGGTCGCCGAACAGGTTGTCGAAGCACCCGGATTGAGCGCTGGCGCTGCACAAGTGACTGGACTGGTGAGCGGGTCGGCAACGGACACGGGGTCGAGGCGCACATCGCCGGTGTTATCTACTGAGAAGTCGTAGGTGAGAGTGTCTCCAAGGCTGACGGTTCCGGAGGCGTCCTCGTCCGCGTTCGAGTCGAACGACTTGGTCAGGCTGATGGCAGCACTCAGTGTGAGTGACAACGGCGTGAGGTCGTTCTCGCCTGCCTCATTGCCTTCACCGTCGCCGTCAGGGTCTCCGTTGGTGCCATCGTCGGAGAGGTCGGTGGTGTCGGCATCGGCCGAGCCATCGTCGTTGCGTTCCAGATCGCCGGTCCCGGTCGCTTGGTTGTCTGCGCCGAAATTGGCGCCTCCCGATGGGTCCGGGGCGAAAGTCACCGTGTACTCGAACTCGAACGTCTCCCCCACCACCATGGAGCCGGTGTCGCCGTCGAGGATCGCGGTGCCGCCCCCCGATCCTGTGTAGGCCACCGTGGTCAAGGGGTCTGCTGTGTTGCTGGTGACTGAGACCGCAGACACTGTGTACTGGCCGGCAGCGGGACTTGCTGCAACGTAGGTTCCAAAATCGGAGAGCGAGTCGGTGATCTGGACATCGTGGAGGTCGACGTTGCCGACGTTCTCCGCCACGAAGGCATACGTGACATCGAAGGTCCCGTCGCCGTTGCTGGTCGGTCCGCTCGAAATGTCCTTGGCGATCGCGATCTCCGGGTCGAGGGCCTCGAACGAGAAGTCGCCAATAGCGACACCACGGGCCGAAGGGTTGGGTTGGCCGCTGACCTCGTTGTAGGTGACCGTGAACTGATCGACTGCAGAGGCGAAGCTGATTGCCACGTCGCCACAGGAGTCCGTGTTGGGACAGCCGCCTGTGCTGCCTCCCGGGGGATAATTTATGCCGGTCGCTGTATTCCCGGAGCAGGTATTGGACAGACCGGTACACACGACAGTCACCGCAACCACGCTGCCGCCGAGCGAGCCCGTCGCCACGATTTGATCAACACGCCCGTTGCTCGCCGACATGTTGGACACGTCAACGTCGTGAACGACGAACGACAGGCCCTCGATGGCGCTATTGAGGTCGACGGTGAGAGTGATCGAGGAGTTTGAGTCGGGAGGGTCGGCGAGCAACGTCAGGTTCTCGCCGCCTTGGTTGAATATGACGGCCGAGTCATCCGGAGAGTCGACGCCCGCCGTATTCACGAAGTGCCCGGTGTCACCGGAGAACGTCATATCGAATGTCACCGAGGACGAGTCAGGAACACCCTGGATAGTGAACGAATCAGAAAGAGCCGCAGTTGGCGCCCAATCCTCGACATCCCAATCGAGTGTGTCGGTCGCAGCCAAAACAGGATTGGCAGTCACGATGACCGCCACTATCGGAGTCAGCAGAACCAGTACCAACGCGAAGGAGGATGCCGCGCCGAGAAGTCGGCGCCGCATACGGGCACGCCGGACCATACGCGAGCGTTGATCGGCCGATGGCAAGGCCTACTCCTGACTCCGTTACGACAAAGGGACAGCACAGTGCCGCCCCCAACGCCCTTGGCGCCCTTGGCGCGCGTCGAGGCCACCTCACCTGTCGGCACTAGTCAGCTGTAGTTAACGGGCCACCGCTATTGAATCCAAGACATCGCAGGACCGCTAGCCTTCCCAAACCGTGCAAGGTGGGGCACTAGGGGTGCCCTGAACCCGAAATCCTCTTCATGCGGGGCTGATCTCCCGCCCGAGGGTGAGTATTTGCCGGGCCAGCGCCGGGATCCATCGGCGATGAAGGCCGGGTCCTACGCAGCGGGACGTTGTGAATTGGGTCAGGTCCGGAAGGAAGCAGCCCTAAGCAAGTCGGTCCCGGGTGCCGTAGGGCAGCTCGACTGGAGTCGATGCCCCGGAACGCGCCAGCGACCACTCATTCGAAGGCGGGGGGCACGGCTCGACTTCGTCGAGCTTTCGGGAATGGCTGGCGCCATTCCCGGGGCAACGGCTCTCGCTAGAACAACGCCTAGCGGCGTTCCCGGGGCAACCCACCGCCCAATACGGCTCGACTTCGTCGAGCTTTCCGGAACGCCTAGCGACGTTCCCGGGGCAACGGCTCTCGTTAGAACTACGGCTGCGGCGTTCCCGGGGCAACGGCTCCCGCTAGAACTACGGCTGCGGCGTTCCCGGGGCAACCCACCGCCCAACACTGACACGGACGCATCCAACGTTCATTGTCGGAACCGCTGGCGCGCCATTCCCGGGGCAACGAGTTCCCCTTTCGGGGAACTTGGGACTTTGGCTGGCGCCAAACTCCAGGCAACGCCTTCACCACGCGAGGAAGGGCTGACGCGACTCTCAAGGGACACGCCCTCGCTAGACCTGCGGCCAGCGCCAAACTCCGTGAACGGTGGGATTCCGATTGGTCCCATGCGGCCGCCTGGCGCGCTAGATATTCGGCCACTCGATGTCGGTCCGGAAGGGTTCGAGCTCCACCGTTTCGAGATATGGGTCGTTGGTGAGTTCGGAGATGAGTCCATCGCTGCCTTGCACGATGGTTGTCGTGAGGTCGTAGTCGGTGTAAACGAGCCATGAATGGTCCTCAGGCCACCAGTTCGCGCCGGACCCATATTCCTCATACGCCGAGAGCAACTCGTCCGGCGTGCCATGCCAGATTGCGTTTGGAAACGGATCGTCGAGCCATATTTGCCACGTGCTCATGCGATAAAGCTTGGGTGAACTCGTGTGGCGCCGCACGACCGCCACCAGGTGTTCAAGCGAATCCCAATCGAGCGAGCCCTCGGTCGGAGGGTGAATGGAGACCGGCCAGCTGCCGTCGCGGAGATGATCCGAGAAGCTTGCTAGGGGATCAACATGGCCGAGGTCCAGTGCGACTCGCCAACGCTCAGCAAGCGTCCGCCACGGCAGCCGATCCCAGCCGTTGGGCTTGAAGTCAGGGCCGAGACCAACACCAGTCGCCACGGCACCTTCGAGGATCTTTCGTATTGCCTCGTCAGATTCCTCGCTCGGGGAGGCCTTCTCGACCTGGTCGTACGATGGTGCGCCTTCGGCCCCCGAGGGGTGCTCCCACATCGAGTGAAGAATGCGAACGCGCGATGCAAAACCGATTGCCTGGACCCCGGTCGTCCAGACCTCCTTGGTTGAGCCCTTTCTCAACCAGCCGAGTTCGCTGGTCCCGTCGACTGTTGACATCGCTCGGCCTCGTGTCGATTTCAGGCCGAGGTCGTTACCGGACCGGGATTAGGTGGACGGGAACGCTGGAGGAGCGGATGACGCGGTCGGCGGTGGAGCCAAGGAGCCAGCGGGCGGCGCCGGTGCGGCCGTGGGTGCACATGACGATCATGTCGGCATCCTTGGATGCCGCGGTGTCGGTGATTGCGGCAGCCGGGTCGCGAGCTTCGACAACCATCGTGTCTATCTCAACGCCGTAGCCGGCAAGATCGGCAGCCTTCTCATCCAGATAGACGTGGAGCGCCTGCTCGGCGGTGATCCGCTCCGACTCCATCAGCTCGACCATGGCGTTCTTCACGACTACGTCGGAAATCGCGGCCAGCAGGATTTTGGAGCCCAAGGCTTTGGCTAACTCGCCCGCATGCTGCAGGGCCTCCGCAGACACCTCAGACGTGTCGAGCGGAACGAGTATCAGATTCACGTGCGGCCTACTCCCTGCTTGCTTGGTCGCCCAGCCTACGGGATTGGGACCGCCTCTTGCAGGAACACCGGCGGTCACCGCCGTTTTTCGAGGACTACGCCATAGACAAAGCCGAGTGGACCCATCCGCCACATGGCGACGACCTCGAACGGGGTGTGGGCGTAGAGCTCCTCTGGCGGAGCCAGCTTGTCAAGACTGCGATGTAGATACTTGTACTCGGCGCCGGCACGCGCGAGGGCTCCGACAGTCGGTAGAACCACCGCAGTTCCAGCCCGATGGAGACGAGCCTTGCCCACGGTCGAAGGACGGCTGAGGTCCACGATTCCGACGCGCCCTCCGGGGCGGAGGATGCGGTGGATCTCGCCCAGGGCCCCGTCAAGTGAATCAAGGTTGCGCACCACATATGCCGAGAATGCCGCGTCAAAGGTATCTGAGGCGAACGGCAGCGACTCGCCTACCGCTACCACCCGGCTTGGCGCAGTGTTGTGGGCCAGCATCTCGGGAGCCGGGTCGAGTGCCACCACGTCGAATCTCCCGAGAATCGGATTGGCGGCACCGGTACCGGCACCGAGGTCGAGCAGCCGCCCGCTGGGGAGCATCGACACCGCCCGCTGGCGCCACGCTTGGTCCTGACCAAGCGAGAGAATGCGATTGATCCGGTCGTAGCTGCCCGCAATGTCCGCGAACACCTTGCCGTTGGACATCGCTACTTAGGTGCTTCGATGCGGTCGAAGTTCAGGTACCTGTGGAGCACCTCGGGCACTTCGATGCTGCCATCGGCTTGCTGGTAGTTCTCAACGATGGCGATCAGCCAGCGTCCTACGGCAATCGCCGTGCCATTGAGTGTGCTGACGAACTCGTTGCCCTTTTCCGACTTATAGCGGATCTTCAGACGACGCGACTGGTAGTCCGTCGTATTCGAGGTCGAGGTGATCTCGCGATAACGACCCTGCCCGGGAAACCAGGCCTCGATGTCGTACTTCTTGGCCGCAGACGAACCAAGATCGCCGGCTGCCACGTTAACGACGCGGTAGGGGATCCCGAGCCCCTGGACCAGCTCCTCCTCACGAGCCAGCAGGAAATCGTGAGTCGCCACCGCCTCTTCGGGCTTGCAGAACGTGAACATCTCAATCTTGTCGAACTGGTGCACCCGAAAGATTCCCCTGGTGTCCTTGCCGTAGGTGCCCGACTCGCGGCGGAAGCAAGTGGAAAACCCGACATATCGCATCGGCAGGCTGTCGGCGTCGAGAATTTCGTCGCCGTGCATGGCTGCCAGCGGCACCTCGGAAGTACCCACCAGGTAGAGATCGTCGGCGGGCAGGCTGTACACCTGCTCCTCATCACCTGGGAAGAACCCTGTTCCATAGAGCGCGTTGTCTCGAACCAACACCGGAGTCACCACAGGTACGAAGCCGTGCGGCTCGAGCGTGTCCATGGCGTATTGCACAAGCGCGAATTCGAGCCGCACCAGCGGTCCCAAGATGTATCCGAAGCGAGATCCCGAGACCTTGGCCGCTCGCTCGATGTCGAGGAAGCCGTGCATCTCACCCAGCTCGACATGATCACGGGCGGCAATGGCCGGGTCCGGCTGAGTTCCCCATCGACTGATCTCGACCGCGTCTTCTTCGGCGAGACCGTCGGCCGCGGTGGGATCAACGAGATTGGGAATGGTCGCCCACTGCGCCTCGAACGCCGCGTCGAGCTCATCGGCCTCGGCGAGCGCGGTCTTGTATGCCTCGGAGAGTTCGCCGGCATGGGCGATGGCAGCCGCTTTGGCGTCACCCTCGAGCTTGGCGATGCTCTTGCCAGAATCCTTCTGCTCGGCTCGAATCTCCTCGGCGGAGGCCCGTACCTTGCGACGCTTCCTGTCGAGCTCACCGAGAGCATCGACATCCATCGTGATGCCACGTCGCTCTAACGACGCGACGAGCACCTCGGGAGTATTGCGCAGAACAGCTACATCGATCATGAACCGATGCTACTGGCCCAATGCGCGAGTCACGGCCGCGCCCTCCTCAGGAGAGAGCCGTTCGGAACCAGCACCAGATCTCACCTCTTTGGTGAAGAAATGAGTTTCGTTGCGACCGACCAGCAGGCTGATCACGAGCCCGTCTCCATTGCTGTCCAACATTGCAATAGATCGGGACAATTTGCCGCCGATGTCACCGAAAGCGTCGTACGTGACGACACCCGTGTAACTGATGGCGAGCGGCAGCTTCTGTTCGACCGCAAGCAGCCGAGGCCCCAGGTTGGAAACGACCTGTTCGACCTTGCCGAGATCCAGGTCGATCGAGCGCATCAGGTCGATGACGTTGCCATCTTTGGGAACCGATGCAAGGCGACGCCGCAGCCCGGCAAGCTGCATGGCAAGGCCAACCGATGTCACGAGCGCTAGCGCGGCGAGGAATGTGGCGACCGTTGCTGCTGTCATGCGTCCTGGTTTCGGATAAACACGAGTTCAAAAACGTTATTGAGTGGTGTTTCATCCTGGGTGATCGAGGCAGTGATTTGCAAGTTATAGAGGCCGCCGGGCTCGAGCACCAGGTCCGCAAACTCGATCGTGGTTGCCTCGCCGGCCGCGAGAATGAGGACTAGCTGCTCCCGTGAGACACCCTCATCACCACCTGCGGCGAGTTTCAGCTCGAGCGTCACCAGGATTCCCTCCTCGGTGAGGTTGCCCTCATTGGTGACAACCGCGAGCACCTCAAAAGTCGCAGACGACGGGACCACCGGACGCCCATTGCTGGTGCCAAGCGGCTGCGGCACGGTGGTGGCGGTAACAGATATGTCGTGTCGCTCATCTAGCTTCCGTGTAGCGCGGAGCCGATTGGCAATGACCTCGCCATCGAACAGGTTGAGAACATCAGGGGCGACATATTCGACCTCGGCGATAGAACCTACGGCCACGTCGCCCTCAATTCGCGATCGAGCTTCAAGAAAGCCGTCATACGCTCGGTCACCGACTCGCAACAGATCAAACACCGATCCCAGGGCGATGGGTCCGCCGGGGTCGTCGTCCGGTGAATCGAGGGTCAATAGCACTGCATCGTCGAGGGTTCCCAGTGCATCGCGCCAGGAGCCGACAGCCACCGTCAGGAATCCGTGGGCCTCGGCGACCGAGGACGGCACTTCTTGGGCGGCCAGAGCCTGGGCGTCATTTACCGCCAACACGGCCAGAGTGTCGATCTGGTTCAGTAAGTCGGGACGGTCGAGCGCGCCTAGATCGGTCAACATCTGCGTCAGGGATCCGGCGCCCCCTGCCTGGCTCTCGGCGACATCAGTGGCCAACGCCATGTAGTCGTTGGCACGCCGTTCCTCGGTTCGATAACGGAGCGCCAATGCAATCAGCCCCACGACAACCACGAGGATCCCCATCAAGATCAGCCGACGCCGTTTGCGGCGCCGGTCGTAGCTACTCCGATTGGGAGACAATGAGGGATAGGACATCGAGCGAGATGGTACCTGCGGCGCCAACAAGGAAAGGTTCCAATGTGCCGGATTCGTACTCCCAACCCGGCTGAGCCACCACCTATGATTTGGCGTTGTGGAAACCCGAGATGTCCTGACCGACGCGTTCGGCCGAATCAAGGAAGAGGTGCACAGCGCGGCCGATGGGCTGGCCGCGGCGGGCCTCAACTATCGGCCCGACGCCGATGCCAACTCGATCGGTTGGTTGGTCTGGCATCTGGCTCGGGTTCAAGATGACCATGTCGCCGACCTCGCAGACCGCCGACAGGTGTATGTCACCGAAGGGTGGGCAGCCAAGCTCGGGTTGACCGCCGACGAGCGCGACATTGGATATGGGCACACCTCGGAGCAGGTGGCCGCAGTCAAGTTCGACAGGCCTGACTCACTAGTGGCCTACTTCGACAGAGTCAGCGAGCTGTCACTCGAGTACGTCGCAGCCGTGGACGGCGCCGAACTGGATCGAATTGTCGACACGTCGTGGGACCCCCCGGTATCGGCCGGCGTCCGCATTGTGAGCGTGATCGATGACTGCGCCCAGCACACCGGCCAAGCCAACTACGTCCGGGGAATGTTCGAACGCCTCGGCGCTTCGTAGTTCATTCAGTGTGGCGACCTCACCAAACCAATTCAGAACATCCCAAGTGCCCCTCAGGCTCTACCTGGAGAGTGGCGTGGCTGATGTGGTGACGCTGTTCAATGACGTCTCTGGCTTGATCGAGGATCGAGTGTGAATCCGTGCCCTGGCTGATCATGAGGTGGACCGTCGCCACATCCATGTCGGAGGTGAGGGTCCAGGCGTGGATGTCGTGGACATCTATGACTCCTTCGATCGCCAAGAGGTCTGCGCCGAGCACGTCGAGATCCATCCCGGGAGGAGCGGCTTGGGTGAGGATGCGGATGGCTTGGCGTCCCAGGCGCCACGCCCTGGGCAGAATGAAGAGCCCGATGAGCGCCGCGACGAGGGGATCAACGTAAGTCCATCCGGAGAGGATCATCACAACCGCGGCCACGAGAACGCCTACGGAGCCGATGAGGTCGGCGAGCACTTCGAGATAGGCACCCTGCACGTTGATGGACTCCTCGGCACCATCACGTAGGAGTTGCCAGGCCACGATGTTGACGACCAGTCCGGCAACGGCGACAACCAACATCGGAGTGGTGAGCACATCGGGCGGCTCGCGGAACCGATCGATCGCCTCGTAGAGGACGTACCCGGCAACGGCGAACAACAGCACAGCATTGGCCAAAGCGGCGAGTATCTCCATGCGATAGAAGCCGTAGGTGCGGCCGCTATCAGATGACCTCTTGTTGGCCGCGACGATCGCCGCCAGAGCCATACCGAGACCGAGCGCATCGGTTGCCATATGCCCGGCGTCCGAGATCAGCGAAAGCGACCCGGAGAGAACGCCGGCGACAGCCTCGACAACGAGGAAGGTGAGGACCAGAGCAAAGGCGATAGTCAACGGGCGAAGGTGCCGTCGTCCGGCGCTTGGGACGTGGGTGTGAGGCCCGCTCACCGATGGACCTTATGTCCATGCAGGTAGTGCTCCACGGCGACATCGAGCAACAGCCGGACGTGCGAGTCGGCCAGTCGGTAGAAGACTTCACGCCCCTGCTTGCGGGCTTTCACCAGGCCGGCGAGCCGGAGCTGCCGCAGCTGGTGGCTGGTGGCCGATTCACTCACCTCGACGAGCTCGGCCAAGTCTCCGACGCACAGCTCGCCCCCTTCGAGAAGCGCATAAACAATGCGCAGCCGGCTCGGGTCCGATAGGAGTTGGAACTGAGCGGCCAGGAGCTGAGCGTCATCGAGACCGAGGATGCGACCGGACGGGGGATCCTTTCTGCCTTTGTCGCCCAAGAGTGCAGTTGGGATGGTCTATGTGGGTGAGGGCTGAGATGGAAACACCTACTACCGACATGACTGCAGACAAGGCGTTTTCCTGAGTCGTCAAGGAAGTCGAACCACGGCTCTCATCCGCGCTCGCCGCTGCCTACGGACCCGAGGTCGGTGCCGAGGTGACAACGGGCGTAACCGCGACTCCGCTTCTCCCGCCGTCCCGGGGAATCGGGTCTTGTGGACCGGGATCCGTCGGCGGCCTGAGCGTTGGTCCTTCGGTACGGGTCGTCTGGCACCTGGATACGGTCGTGTGACTCTTGTGCCTCTCGGGTGATGCCGTGTACAAGAGATGAAGGCGGACCAGTCGCCAGCCCACGGAGAGGAGATCTTCATGGTGACCGGACCGGCGGCGACCGATTCGATCGAGTCAGCGCCTGTCGACCTCCCGGACCGACGCGGACGGATGGTCTTTGTCGATGCGCTGCGAGTCATCGTCATCGGATGGGTTATCGCTCACCACGCCGCACAGCCCTATGGGCCCACCGGCGGAGATTGGCCGATAGAGGATCCCGGCAACCTGGAGTGGCTGAGGCCTCTCTACCCACTCGGCGCCGCCTTCGGTTTGGGTTTGCTCTTCTTCCTAGCCGGGTACTTCGTCCCGGCAGCCTATGAGCGCAAAGGAGCTGGGCGGTTTCTCCAGGAACGTTGGGTGCGGATCGGGATGCCGTTGCTGGTTTTTGTACTGGTGGTGCACCTCCCAGTCGTGTACTTGATCGATTCTCCACGGCTCGGCTTGGGCGCGTTCGTCCGCTCTCTGTACGACTCCGGGTGGCTCAACGCGTACATCCACCTGTGGTTCCTAGGACATCTGGTGCTCTACTCAGTCGGCTACGTGGTCTGGCGGAAACTGATCGATCGTCGCTTCGACCGTCCGCCGAGGAGGTGGGCCGTGCCGAACCACGGCGCGGTTATGGGGTTTGTCATCGCTCTAGGTCTGATCACTTGGGTTGTGCGCGGCTGGTATCCCATCGACGAATGGGTTCCGCTGCTGTTTGTCGTTGCAGCCGAGCCCGCCCATCTCCCGCAGTACGTCAGCCTCTTCGCCCTGGGTGCCATCGCGTATCGAGGCGATTGGTTGCGACGGTGGCCGACTCGATTCGGAGTTGTCTGGCTCAGCATCGGCCTGGTCACGTCGGCTGTCGTCTACACAGCGGTGATGCTCGCCAACGACCCGGGATCAGACCTCATCGAGGGCGGCGGGTTCACCGGGCAAGCACTGCTATGGAGCATGCTGGAAGCATTGATCTGCGCGGGCATGGTCGTCGGCATGACAGTCGTCGGCAGGGCGGTCTTTCAGCGATCCAGCCGGATACTCGAGGCGATGGCGGCAGCCAGCTACGCCGCCTACATCCTGCATGTCACATTCGTCATTGGGTTACAGGCCGGGCTCGAGGGAGTGAGCATGGCCGCCGGCATCAAGTTCGGGATCGTGGCCAGCCTCGGATTCGTTCTGGCGTTCGGGGCCGGGCACCTGTCACGCCACGTACCCGGCTTGAGAACAGTTTTGGGCACCACCCCCAGGACCGCGAGAGGTGACCCGCCGTGATGTCCGGTCCGGGCCGCGCCGCCCCAGAAGCATCCAACTCGGGAGCGAAGCCGGCGCGGCGCCACGACCTCGATGCGCTCAGAGTCTTCGTCGTGATCGGATTGGTGTTCTTTCATTCGGCCAGGGTCTTCGACACCAACGAGTTCTACGTCAAGAACGAGCCGACCAGCGACGTCGTCGACGCCTTCATTGCCTTTGCGGTGATGTGGGGCATGCCCCTCCTCTTTGTCATCGCGGGTATTGGTGTCTGGCATTCGCTGCAGTCGCGCAAGTTGGGAGAATTCGCCACAGAACGGACCAAACGCCTGTTGGTCCCTTTGATCTTCGGGACCCTCGTCGTTGTGCCCCCGCAGGTCTGGTACCGGGTCAGGATGGAAACGGGACGGTGGCCCGACTACCTGAGTTTCTATCGGGATTTCCTCGACGTTGAACTGAATTTCAAGGGCTTCCCGTTCGTGGTTCGAGCGTCGCCGGCGACCGACTACTTCGAGTATGGGCAGCTCTGGTTCCTCGTGTTGCTCTTCGTGTGGTCGCTAGTGCTGATCCCGTTCTTCTCACTGGTCCGACGACGACGCCTCGTCGAACGGGTCGTTGACCGCCGCGGGGCGTGGTTCGTGGCGGCGACGACGGTGGCGATCCTGGCGCTGATCGGTGCGATATTGCCTCTGCGACCTGAGATTGCGCTATGGAACCCCTGGGGCTACATGGTCCTCGTTGCCTATGGCTTTGTGTTCGCATCGGACCGTCGCATTGGAGAGCGACTGCACCAAGCCCGGTGGTGGATCCTGGGCGCCGCGGTTGTCGGGTTTCTGACATTCGCTGGAACCCACGTCCTTACGTCCGATGTAGCGGATGCTGACCCGCTGGTGGACTATGACTTTTCCGGGATCCTGCTGCGCACATCATTCGCGGTCGGCGGCTGGTGCTGGGTCACCTCCATCCTGAACTTCGCGGCCTCTCGTCGGCGGCCGTCCGGTCGCCGCGAGGAACGAATGGGCTCGCGCCGCACGCTGTGGGGACGCTTCGCCGGGATGGCCAACGAAGCCGTGCTTCCGGTCTACGTCATCCACCAAACTGTCATCGTCGCCATTGCGTACGTGGTGGTGTCGTACCCCGTTGGCGCTGCGGTGAAGTATGTGATCCTGGCCACGTCCGCGCTGGCGGTCACGCTCTTGCTACTCCAATTGCTGCGCCGGATAGCAATAACCCGATTCCTGTTCGGCATGAAGGCGCACATCGACGACTCATCCACATCGCCAGCGCCACGTTCGATGCGTGGCTCCGAGGTGTCCCATTAGGTGTGGCGGTTCAAGCAGGGCGAGACGACGCAACGTCTGGCTTGCGTACTACCTCCGCAGCCCCCCTCGGGACGTTCGGCTCGCAATACCCGTCTCCTCCCCCGTTGCCCGCCCAAGACGGCGTTCAACGGGGGGAGAGACACGGTGAGGCAAAGTTGCCGCGGTGACAGAACGGATGTAGCCGCGTGGCGCGCGTGGGGAACCATGGA
>JAAELU010000149.1 GCA_024226255.1 bacterium
CCTGGGAAAAGCAACCGCCTACTTCTCGGCACGAGACCCGAGGAACGGGTGATGGCGATCTATTCGTTCATCGCTGAGGAGCAGGCGAACCAGGTGTGGGCAGTAGCGGAGATGTGCCGGGTGCTCGAGGTATCACGTTCAGGGTTCTACGGCTGGCAGAACCGGGGGCCTTGCCAGCGTGAACTCACCGACAAGATGTTGGCGGTTGAGATCGAAGCGATCTGGGAGTGCTCGGGCCGAACCTATGGTGTGCCCCGGATACACCGTTGGCTGCTCAAGCAAGGGTTCGAGGTCGGCCGCAATCGGGTCGCTCGGATCATGCGGGCCAACGGGTGGGAAGGCGAGACCGGTCGCCGACGGGTCCGAACCACCATTGTTGACCGGGGCGCCACCGCGGCTGAGGATCGGGTGAAACGCGACTTCAACCCGACGGCCCCTGACAGTGTGTGGTGTGGCGACATCACGTATCTACCTACCGGGCAAGGCTGGCTGTTCCTGGCCACAGTGATCGACCTGTTCTCCCGCCGGGTGATTGGCTGGTCGGTCGCTGCACACATGCGCACCGAACTCGTTGGCGACGCGTTGAAGATGGCTGTCGCTACCCGCAGCGGCCAGGACCTGGTCGGCGTGGTGTTCCACTCCGACCGCGGATCCCAGTACACCTCAGCCGAGTTCGGCGACCTGTGCGACCGTCACGGGGTCCTCCAATCAATGGGCGCGACCGGTGTCTGTTGGGACAACGCCGCGGCCGAGTCGTTCTTCGGGACCCTCAAACGCGAGCACGCCAACAAGCGGAGCTGGGCCACCCGAGCCGATGCCCGCCGCGACCTGATCCGCTGGATCAAAGGCTGGTACAACCAACGTCGACTCCATTCCACGATCGGTTACAACTCACCCGTCGAATACGAAGCTATGTTCAACCGTCACAACGACAACATCGCCGCATAACCAACCCGTCCGCCGAACCGGGTCAACCGCAATTTCAAGCGACGGAGGGTCAGGGGCCGCCAGGTGATTGAACCGCCCAGATTCGGTGGGCAAGACGCCGAGGACCACACGGCTGATCTAGTCATGTCATTGTGGGGCAAAGCTGGGGTCGAGGCGGTCCCACATCCGCTGCTGTGCCATTGCCTCGATGTGGCTGCGGTGGCCCAGCGGCTTTGGGACGACGCCGTTGCGGAGTCGGCTCGAGAAACCCTTGCGCATGACGTCGGGGTGGCTGATGCTCGTGACCTAGTCGTGTTGTGGTGTGCCTTGCATGATCTGGGCAAAGCATCGCCGGCGTTTCAGGTGATGCGACCTGATCTGGCGCCTCCGCTGGAGGCAGCAGGGCTGGAGTTCCCTTCAGGCAACGCTGTTCGTATTGGTCACGGCCAAGTCAGCGGGCTAGAGATCCCGCATGTTCTGGTGGATGCGGGCTATGAGCGTTCGTCTGCTCGCCAGATCGCCACGATCGTTGGCGGTCATCATGGGCGGTTCGCTTCGCCGACGTCGCTGGCGAGTCTCAACAAGACACCGAAGAGTTTGGGCGGCGGAGGGTGGCGCGACTTGCGCCGTCTTGTGTTCGACGAGCTCGTCAGAGTTCTGGCCCCGGGGGTGAATCCGCCGACAGTCGCCAAGCTCCCGGACAGCACGGCAGTGCTGCTGGCTGGTCTGGTCACGGTGGCCGATTGGATCGGCTCGGACCGGTCGGTCTTTCCCTACCGTCCTGACGTTGACCGGGTGGCGATGCTGGATGCCTACTGGGACGACGCCCAACGTCAGGCCACTCGGGCGGTGCAGCGGTTGTTGTGGCGACGATGGGATCCTCCCGTCCAGCGTTCGTTCGTAGGTGCATTCGGTTTCGAAGCCCGCCCGGTCCAGGCGATCGTGGCGGAAATCGTGGAGCGAGAGCGCCCGTCGATGGTCATCATCGAAGCGCCAACGGGGATAGGGAAGACCGAGGCGGCGTTGTTCGCTGCCGAGCGTTTGGCGGCTGAGCAAGGGTCGGGCGGCTTCTTCGTGGGCTTGCCAACACAGGCGACGGCGAACCAGATGTTCACCCGGGTGGGGTCCTACCTGGAGGGGCTCGGTCACTCCGAGCCGCAGGTGCTGCAGCTTCTCCACGGTCGGGCGGGCTTGTCTGAAGAATTCGAGGCGCTCACAGATGCTGGTCGCGAGGCGGGGGCGTTGGCGTGTAGCCCGGAGGCGGTCGCCGAGGATGACCCTGTGAGTCCACAGGTTGGGAGTGTGGTGGCCCAGGAGTGGTTCGCTCGCCGCCACGTTGGTCTTCTGGCCCCGTTCGGTGTGGGGACGATCGATCAGGGGTTGTTGGCGGCGCTGCGCACCAAGTTCGTGTTCTTGCGGCTGTTCGGGCTTGGGCAGAAGGTCGTGATCGTCGACGAGGTCCACGCCTACGACACGTACATGTCGACCATTCTTGATCGGTTGCTGGCTTGGCTGGGGGAGATGGGCGCTCCGGTGGTGTTGTTGTCAGCAACGCTGCCGAGCCGTCGTCGCCGGGAACTGTTGGCTGCATATGTGGGCGCTGAGGTAGATGTCGACGCGGGCTACCCGGGTGTGGCGTGGGTTGGCGACCATGGCCACGGGTGGTCCAAGACCGAGGTGGCAGAGCGCACGATCCAGTTGTCATATCTGCACGAGCGCGACGACCAAGACCTTTCGTCGATGGTGAAGGCCGTGACCGAGCGGCTCAGCGGCGGGGGCTGTGTCGCGGTGCTGCGCAACACTGTCGCCCGGGCCCAGGCGACCTTTGGGGCGTTGCGTGCCGAGTTGAGCTCGGCCGGGATCGATGTGGAGTTGATCCATGCGCGGTTCTGCGTCGATGACCGGGCCAATCGTGAACGGGGCCTGGTAGAGCGTTACGGGCCAGGCGATGAGGGGCGCCCTGACAGAGCTGTGGTGGTGGCCACGCAGGTGATGGAGCAGAGCTTGGACGTGGACTTTGATGTGATGTTCAGTGACTTCGCTCCGCTGGATCTGCTGGTGCAACGCGCCGGACGGATGCATCGCCACGACCGGCGGCGCCCGGGGAGGCTCACTGAACCTGAGTTGGTGGTCTGCGGGTTTGAACGGGACCCTTCGACGGGCCTGGGCGAGTTCCCGACCGGCACGAAAGCCGTCTATGACGAGTACATCCTGCAACGGAGTTGGCTCGCGCTCGACGGTCGAAACTCGCTGCGCTCCCCCGATGAGGTCGGTCCGCTCATTGATGCTGTGTACTGCGACGATCCGGCCAGCCAGTTGCTCGGCGCCGAGAATGTCTCCGCAGCAACCGAGGAACAACTGTCGGAGCTGTCTTCCCAGTCACGACTGAAGGCGGACGAGCACGAACACGAGGCCGCATTGCGATTCTTGCCGCCGCCCCCAGCCGTTGACCACCTGGCCGATGTCACCGGCCACTTCGCGGAAGATGATCCTGGCATCCACCCGAAGCTTCAGGCCCGGACCCGCCTGGGCGATCCTTCGGTCTCGGTCGTGCTCTTGTTCGACACCGATCGCGGCCCGAGCCTCACGGCCGACGGTTCCGAACTGGTCGACCTCAGCCGTCGGCCCAACCGCTCCTTGGAACGCAGACTGCTGGGCCGCAGTGTCGACCTCTCTCATCGTTCGTTGACCTTCATCTTGATGGATGAGCCGGTCCCGGAGGGCTGGCAACAGTCCCCGTGGCTGCGACGACACCGCGTAGTGCTGCTGGACACCACCGGCGCGGTCCGAGTAGGCAAGATGACTGCGAGCCTGGACAACGATCTGGGTGTGGTGCTTTCTAGGTCGGAGGAGTGAGCGTGTTCGATCTCCGGGTGGAGCCGTGGATTCCGGTGATCCGGACCGACGGCACCGTTGATGAAGTCGGGCTGGAGTCGGCGCTGACCGAAGCGCACGCTGTCTCGCATTTGGTAGGCGAGTCCCCCACGCAAACGGCGTCGCTGCTGCGGCTGCTGCTGGTCGTGCTGCACCGTGTGTTCGGTCCCGCCGATGGCGACGCCTGGGCGGAGCTGTACCGGGCCGACCGGTTCCCCACAAGCCCCATTCGGGAGTACTTGGCTGGCCAGAAGGAGGCGTTTGACCTCCTCGATCCCAAGCGCCCGTTCTGTCAATGCGCCGCGGTGGCGGGCGCCCCCAACACCGACTCCTCGAAGCTCGTACCTGCTTTGGCTGGTGGCAACAATGCCTTGCTGTTCGACCACACCACGCCCGGCAACGCTGCGACGTTCACGGCCGCTCAAGCGGCCCGGTGGCTGGTGACGTTGCAGACGTACGACGTCGGCGGAATGAAGACCGCGGCGCCGGGCGGCAAGGATAGAAGCTCCCGGCTGGCCCCAGGGAACATGTTCTCCTTTGTGGTGGCCAGCGGCGGGTCGTTGTGGGAGACGTTGATGCTCAACCTCATCCCCTACAACCCGAAAGCCGAGCAGCCCTATCAGACCACCGGGGAAGATCGGCCGGTATGGGAACGACCGCCACCCCAGCCCGAGCCTCAGGAACGGTTCCCGATTGGGTACCTGGACTACCTGACGTGGCAGAGCCGCCGAGTACTGCTCATCGCCGACGAGGATGACCGGGCCCTGGTGACCGGGGTCATCGTCACGCCCGGCGACAAGTTCCCCGCTTCGTTGGAGTATGCCGAAGTCGAACCGCTGGCGGCTTTCACCCGCAACCCCAATGCCAAGGCGACCGAGACGGCATGGCCGGCGCTGCGGATGCGCGAAGACCGCGCCTTGTGGCGCAACTCCACGGCACTGTTGGCCACCACCGACAACGTCAAGCGGCCCCGCAACCTCGATTGGCTCGGCCGGTACGCCTACGACGGGATCCTCGATCCGGAACTACGGCTCGACATCCAGGCGTTCGGTCAACGCACAGACCGCAACGGTGGCGCCGTCCAATTCTGGCGCAGCGAACACGTCACGTTCCCTTTGCCGTTGCTGTCGGAGGACCACGCACCCCTGGTCGGTCTCATCGAACGGGCGATCACTCTGGCCGACGACATCGCCAAAGAGGTCCGATGGTGCGAACGCGAATGGTGGCGTTCCATGGGCGAAGATCCACCCAACTCCCGGGCCGATTGGCCGATGTGGGCATCGCTGTACCCGCCGTTCACTTCGTTCTTAGATGCCTTGGCCCGATCCGAACCCGACGACAACGCAGCCACCGAGGCGGCAGCGACCGGATGGGAAGTTGCTGTTGTTCGCTCGGCGCGTGACGCGTACGGAACCCTTGTGGATCGGTCCTCGTTGACTGCGAGAGGTTTGGCGTCCATCAGCGAGATCGGCGGCCGGTTTGAGTACCGCATCGCCGTACACCGCGGAGCTTGGCAGACCCAGGTGGAGGAGGCGGCGTGAGCACCACGGCCCGGTCCGAAGCACGATTCATCGGGCACCTCAGGGCACTCGTCGATCGAGATGACCGCGGATCTCTGGCCGCGCTGCGCCGAGGTGTTGGCCGAACTCCCGGTGCTATCCCTGCTGCGTTCGCGCAGGTTGCGCCCTGGCTTCCCGACGACGCCCCAGCTTGGGACGACCGCAACTGGTACGACGCAGCCACCCTGTTCGCACTGCATCACCAATCCCGAGGGATCCCCACAGGCGATGATGGTGACTTCGGGAAGTCGCTCAACCGACTGCGGCGGGCACGCCAACGCGAACACAACCCCACCGACAGCCTCGACCGGCGGGTAACCGCACTGCTCGCCGCCGAGCGCGATCACCTTCCCTACGACCTGCGCCAATTGATCACCTTGCTGCGAGGAGAAGGAATCGGTGTGGACTATCTCCGGCTCCTGCGGGACCTTCGGGCCTGGGGCCACCCCGACCGCTATGTGCAGCGCCGCTGGGCTCGCAACTACTACCGCGGCACGGCACCAAGTGAACTGACCGACCAACACGTCGAGGAACCCGATGAATCTTGAACTCCACCTGCTGCAGAACTTCTCCCCCTCGAACCTGAACCGCGACGACACCGGCGCCCCAAAGGACTGCATGTTCGGGGGGTTCCGCCGAGCCCGGATCTCCAGCCAAGCGTTCAAACGGGCCATCCGGCTCGAGTTCCCCAGGGTCGGCGTCGACGACGAGAACCTCGGTGTCCGGACACGATTGCTGGCCGAGCACACCATCGAAGCCCTTGAACAACGCGGCCGCCACAAGGACCAGGCCACGACCGCCGCCCACGCCGCGATTCGCGGCCTCGGACTCGACCTCGACAAGGCGGGCCACAGCCAATACCTGCTCTTCGTCAGCAAGAACGCAGTAGACGGCCTCACTGAGGTTGTCGACACCCACTTCGACACCCTCGTCGCCACCGACGCCAAGAAGAGAGAGGCCAAAGCCGCCGCGGCCGACATCGAGAATCTCCATCAGGTGCTAGATGCCCGCCAAGCAGTGGACATCGCAATGTTCGGCCGCATGATCGCCGACATGCCCGACAAGAACATCGACGCCGCCACCCAGGTGGCACAGGCCATCTCCACTCACGCGGCCCAAGTCGAGTTCGACTACTTCACCGCCGTTGATGATCTGTTGGCCACAGACGAATCCGGCGCGGGCATGATCGGCACGATCGAATACAACTCTGCGTGCTTCTACCGCTACCTCAACCTCAGCACCAGCCAACTTCTCCATAACCTCGACGGCGACGAAGAACTGGCCCGCCTCGGCACCCGGGCCTTCCTGCAGGCCACGATCTCAGCGATACCCACCGGCAAACAAACCACCATGGCAGCGCAGAACCCCCCCTCAGCGATCCTGGCCGTGGTCCGTAACAGCGGCTTCTGGTCACTCGCCAACGCCTTCGAAGAACCAGTACGGCCCACCCACGACCATGGCCTAGTCACCCAGTCCGTGGAACGCCTCGGCAACCACTACCACAACCTGAAGAACGTCTATGGCGAGGACCAGATCACCCACGACGCGGCAGTAACAGTGGGCGACCACCCGATGCCAAATGTGCAGGCGGCGACAAATGTGACCGAACTCATCGACGCCACCATCGCCGCGATCTGGGCATGACCACAACGACGCTGCTGCTTTGCCTAGCCGGACCTGCCCAATCGTGGGGCACGCAAAGCAGGTTCACGGTCCGCGACGCCGGATCTGAGCCATCGAAGTCCGGTGTCATCGGGCTGCTCTGCGCCGCTCTGGGTCGCCCCCGCGACGCTCCTCTCGATGACCTGGCATCGCTGCGCTTCGGAGTTCGAGCCGACAGAGAGGGCACTGTCTCCGTCGACTTTCACACCGCCGCCGACGTGCCCGTCGCCGCCGGATCAGGATCCCGCACCATCGTCTCGCACCGCTACTACCTCGCAGATGCCATCTTCCTCGCGGCCCTCCAAGGGCCGCAATCGCTCATCGAGACCATGAACGAAGCCCTGCAGTCACCGGTGTGGCAGATCTCCCTCGGCCGTAAGTCCTTCCCGCCTAGCAGACCCGTGCCACTAGGTACCACCAGTCTGGGCTTGGCCGACGCCCTAACTCAGACGACATGGCTCGAAACCAACGACCGTGCCCGTGCTGAAGCGCAAGCGGCGGTCGACGACGACCTTCCTCTCACCCTCCGTGCGGTTACTGACTGCGCCCCAGGCGAGGTCGGAGAACTACGTCACGACGTACCCATCTCCTTCGAACACCGCGCCCGGCGCTTCACCGCACGCACTGTCCACACCTGGCAAGTCCCCCTCGCCGCCGGCCTCCTCGGATCACCGGCATGACTCTGCTCTCCAGACTTCGGCTCAACCCCGCCAACCGTCACGTTGCCCGCGACCTCGGCAACCCCAACCAACTTCACCGCACGATCATGAAGGCGTTCCCACAAGCCGACACCAACGCCAGGGCAACCTTCAACGTCCTATGGCGAGTCGACGCCGCCCACAACAGCCCCACCCTGCTCTACGTTCAGGCGGCCCCCGAACCCAACTGGGACCACCTCGAGCCCGGCTACCTCACCGACCACGCAACTACCCGCGGCCTAAGGCCACTCCTCGACCGGCTGACCCAGGGCCAACGCTACGGTTTTCGCCTTCTCGCGAACCCCACCCGCAAAGTCGACACCAAGACCGGCCCTGATGGTGTGCGCCGCCACGGACGCCGCGTGCCACTGCGTCGAACCGAAGACCAAATCGCGTGGCTCATGCGCAAGGGGGAGCAATTCGGGTTCGCGCTCGAAACCACCGGGGGCCGACCAGACGTCATTGCCTTGTCGTTGCCCCGAACCGTGGCCCGCAGAAAGCCCAACAGCGCCACAGTCGAGGCCGTCCGGTACGACGGTCAACTCGTCATCAACGATCCCGACAAGCTCATCGAAGGCATCAACGTTGGCGTCGGCCCCGCCAAGTCCTATGGCTGCGGCCTCCTCAGCCTGGCCCCACCTCACGCCAGGTAACTGCCGGCCAGAAGAGCGCGGGGTCTGCTCAAGCAGCCGCCGACAGGACCGACCGGAGAACATGATCTCCGCGCAGGACCTGCCCCGCATCAGCGACTGCCTTTCCTACCTCTACACAGAGCGGAGCCGCATCGAACAAGACGGTGGCACAATCGCAATCGTGGACGACGACGGCCGAACGCCGGTGCCCTGCGCGTCGATCGCCACCCTCATCCTCGGGCCGGGCACGACCGTCACTCACGCAGCCGTCAAGACACTCACGTCCCACGGCTGCGCCATTGTCTGGGCCGGCGAGCAAGCCATCCGCACCTACGCCTCCACCACCAGCAAGGCCCGCAACACGCACCTGCTACAGGCCCAAGCCCAGCAGTGGGCCAACCGGCGGTCCAGACTCGCCGTTGCCCGTCGGATGTACGACAAGCGATTCCCTGGAGAAGACATCAGCCGACTCACCATGCAGCAACTCCGAGGCCGCGAAGGCGCACGCATGCGCTCCGCCTACCGAGCCGCCGCAGACGAGGCAGGGGTCTACTGGACCAACCGCAGCTACAAGAAGGGCCAGTGGGAACGCACCGACCCTCCGAACCGGGCGCTCTCGGCAGCCAACTCCTGTCTCTACGGCATCTGCCACGCCGCCATCACCAGCTTGGGCTGTTCACCAGGGCTCGGCTTCATCCACACCGGCAACGCCCTCTCATTCGTCCACGACATCGCCGACCTGTACAAGACCAAGATCACCATCCCAATCGCGTTCAAGGTCACAGCCGGCCGCCACTACAGGCCAGAAAGCGCCGTCCGACGATCCTGTCGAGAAGCGTTCCGCCACACCAGGCTCCTGGAACAGATCGTCCGCGACATCCAAGTTCTCCTGGACCCGGAGACAACCAATCCCGACGAAGCAGCAAGCCTCGGCGATGTCACGTTCCTCTGGGACCCCACGACCGGCCTCGTCAACGGCGCGGTCAACCACGCCGAAACCGAGGAAGCCCGCTGATGGTCGTCATCATCATCGAAACCGCACCAAGACCACTCCGAGGCGAGATCACCCGATGGATGATCGAACCAGCACCAGGGGTCTACGTCGGAACCATGTCCGCACGAGTCAGAGACCGACTATGGGACCGCATCACGACCAACCCCTCAGCCATCACTGCCACCATCCTCTACACCGCCCAAACGGAACAAGGCTTCGACGTGCGCACGACAGGGCAGCCCAAGCGACGAATCCGCGACTTCGAGGGACTGAACCTAGTTACTGTGACTCGATGACATAATCCCAGGTCAACAAGCCTCGTCCCCACGCACGTGGGGGTGGACCCCCTGTGAAGGTGGCGTCGGCGGTGAGGGTGACCCTCGTCCCCACGCACGTGGGGGTGGACCGGGTCGGGAGGATGGCATACCCCGGGGTTCGGGTC
>JAAELU010000150.1 GCA_024226255.1 bacterium
ATCAAACACCCAATCGCCCAGCCCCACTACCCGCCAACATCTCACAGCCTCCTCCACCACGTGTGAACGATGTGGCGAGGGACATAAACCCCCTACAAACCGGGAACGATGTCCTGAGGGTTCCCCGGTAACTGGTAACTGACTTCTGACATCTCGGCGGGGATGGCAGACCATCCGAGCGTGCGCAGGTACGAGACGCCACTAGGGACGGATCAGCGAAACTATCCCTCGTAGGGGCGGATCGCCTTCACTTCATAGGTGAAATTGCCGCCGGGAGCTTCGTAGCTGACCTTGTCGCCCGGCTTGGCACCCAAGAGGGCGCCGCCGAGCGGGCTCGACGGTGACGCCAGCAACAGTCCGGCAACCTTGTTCTCCTGCGGTGCCACTAGGAATTCCAGTTCGTCGCCGTCGTCGTCGATGACCGTGGCGACACTGCCGACCTCGACCCTGCCCGTGTCGACCACCTCGGCGATCTCGGAGTTGTCGAGGATGCCTTTGATCTGGCGGATGCGAGCTTCCATAAGGCCCTGATCGTTCTTGGCGGTGTCGTATTCGGCGTTCTCCCGAAGGTCGCCGTGGTCGCGAGCATCGGAGATGCGCTTCTCTATGACGGCGCGGCCCTCAGTGGTCAGATGCTCCAACTCATCGCGGAGTTTCTGCTGGGCGGCAGGGGTCAGCCAGGTCTTGGCGATATCAGTCATGGGAAGTCCTGTCGGGAACTGGTGTCGAGACGCTAGCCGAGGAGGTCGTTGACCTGCTTGGTGAGGCGGGCCTTGCGCCGCCCCGCAGTCTTCTTGTGGAGGAGGCCCTTGGTGGTGGCCTTGTCGATATAGCGCTGAGCTAGCCGGAGCTGCTCCGTGGCGGCGGCACGATCGCCGGACTCGGCGGCGACGATTGCGTTTCGTATCCGCGTCTTGAGTTCGGAACGAACTGCCTTGTTGCGCTCGTGACGAACGATTGTCTGTCGGTTGCGCTTGATCTGTGATGCAATGTTGGCCATGCCAAAAACCTCTGGAGTGGTGCGGGAGCGAGCGGAAATATAGCACCACCCCGGTTGAAGGTACAATGCTAGCTCTCTCGTTCCCCTTGGAATCCGTATGAACGATGCCGCGCGCATCCGCAACTTCTGCATCATTGCCCACATCGACCACGGCAAGTCGACGTTGGCCGACCGCTTGTTGGAAGCAACCGGCGCCGTCGACGCGCGTGATATGCGCGCCCAGTTGCTAGACACCATGGATCTGGAGCGTGAGAGGGGCATCACGATCAAGGCCAACTCAGTCTCGATCCGATACACCCCGCCGGGAGGCGAGGAACACCTCCTGAATCTGATCGACACCCCCGGCCACGTCGACTTCTCGTATGAAGTGTCGCGCAGCCTGGCGGCTTGCGAGGGGGCTCTGCTGCTCGTGGACGCTTCACAGGGGATCGAGGCACAGACTCTGGCCAACGCGTATATGGCGATCGAGAGTGGTCTTGAAGTCATTCCCGTGATCAACAAGATCGACCTGCCGGCGGCTGACCCAGAGCGTGTCGCCGACGAGCTGGTTGGAATTCTCGGAGGTACTGCTGAGGAGATCCTGACGGTCTCCGCCAAGACGGGGCACGGCGTTACGGAATTGCTCGACGCCATAGTGGATCGTTTTCCTCCGCCGGAAGGTGACCCGGGTGCACCAACTCGGGCTCTTGTTTTTGACTCCTACTACGACACCTACCGCGGAGTTGTTTGCCACGTGCGCGTCGTCGACGGAGATTTGGAGACCAACGCCGACATTCGGTTCATGGCGACAGGCCTCACGGCCACCGCCGATGAGATCGGGATGCATCTGCCGGCCGACACGCCTGTCAAGAAGCTCCATTGTGGTGAGACCGGCTACCTCATCACCGGAATCAAAGAGATCGACCTCATTCGGGTTGGCGACTCTGTGACCGCAGCCAAAGGGGGAGCAGACATTGCCCTCGAGGGGTACAGCGAACCCAAGCCGATGGTTTACAGCGGGCTGTTTCCCACCGACGGCGATGACTTCGAGAGGCTGCGCGATGCCCTGGACAAGCTGCGTCTCAACGACTCGTCGCTGATGTATCGGGCTGAGACTTCACGGGCCCTTGGATTCGGTTTTCGTGCCGGGTTCCTCGGGCTGCTGCACATGGAGATCGTCCGGGAACGTCTCGAGCGTGAGTACGACCTCGACTTGGTGGCCACGGCGCCGTCCGTTGAGTACGAGGCTACGACCGCCGACGGCAACATGGTCCGCGTCAGCTCGCCACAGGATCTACCGGATCGGGCGGTGCTTGAATCGGTGGCGGAGCCTTTCGTCAAGGTGATGATCATCACGCCGTCCGACTACGTTGGCACCGTGATGGAGCTGGTGCAGAACAAGCGCGGCGAGATGGGCGACATGACCTATCTGAGCCCCACTCGAGTCGAGCTTCACTACAACATGCCACTTGCCGAGATCGTCTTTGACTTTTTTGATCAGCTGAAGTCGCGGACCAAAGGCTATGCCTCGCTCGACTACGAACCCGGGCCCTACCGAGAATCCGACCTGGTGAGAGTCGACATTCTTCTCAACTCCTTGGCCGTTGACGCGTTTTCTACGATCGTGCATCGCGACAAGGCGTATCAGTACGGTCGCCAGATGGCCTCCCGGTTGCGTGAACTCATTCCACGGCAGCTGTTTGATGTACCGATCCAGGCAGCCATCGGTGGTCGGATCATTGCCCGTGAGACAATCAAGGCGAAACGAAAAGACGTTACGGCCAAGTGTTACGGCGGCGACATCACCCGCAAGCGCAAACTCCTCGAGAAGCAGAAAGAGGGCAAGAAGCGCATGAAGATGGTTGGCGCGGTCGAGGTGCCTCAAGAGGCGTTCATCTCGGCACTGCGAATCGACGACTAGATGCTGCCCCCCGACTCGATCGAACTGGCGGATCTAGCGGCACGGTGGCGTTCGGCCTATGTGCACATCCCTTTCTGCCGCCGCCGGTGTCCCTATTGTGACTTCGCCGTGGTCGCTCCCGGTGACGCCAATACAGCGAATCTCCCTGAGCTCCGCGACAGCTACCTGGCAGCCCTCCACGCTGAAATCGACATGGAACCGGAGTGGGAGCCGCTGGATGCTGTGAACTTTGGTGGAGGCACTCCTTCGTCCGTGGGGGCTGAGGCACTCGGGGGTCTGATCGACCATCTCGACTCTCGGTTCGGACTGGCTGCCGGTGCCGAGGTCAGCATCGAGGTGAACCCAGAGGACGTTACTGAGGAGATGGCCGATGCTCTGGTGGCCCGCAGAGTCAACCGAGTCTCGATCGGAGTGCAGAGCTTCGACGACGACGTCCTCGAGACGCTCGGTCGAGCGCACAGCTCCGAGCAGGCTGCCGCCGCGGTCGCTATCTGCCAATCCCGGTTCGTCACCGGTATCGATGTCATCTTCGGATCTGCCGGCGAATCGCTCGCCTCGTGGCGGAGCACGGTCGAGCGGGCCGTCGAGCTGCACCCACATCATCTGTCGACATATGCCCTCACGGTAGAAACAGGAACGGAGTTGTGGCGCCAGGTCAGAGCCGGCGGCAAGGCCCCGGACTCAGATGACCTGGCTGACAAGTACGAGCTAGCTCAAGAGCTCGCCGTCGCCGCCGATCTCGTTCAATACGAAGTGTCCAACTATGCCCGTCCCGGCAACACATGTCGCTACAACCTGGCGACATGGGGGCAAGGCGAGTACCTGGGATTCGGGCTCGGAGGGCATGGGCATCGCGACAGCGTTCGCCGCCGCAACGTTCGCAGCGTTGCCGCATACGTCGCAGCCTGTGAGGCCGGGGCGCGGCCCGAGGCCGGGAGCGCAGTAACCGACGATCCGGAAATGGAGCGCCTGGTGTTGGGTGTCCGTCGGATGTGTGGCGTGGACTTGGGCAATCGTGAGGCGGCTGCCGACTCTCATCCAGGCTTGGAACGGCTGGCCGCGGCGGGCGTGATAGAGATTGCTCGGGGTCGGCTGCGAGTGCTGCGGCCGCTACTGACGGACGATGTGGCGGCCACCGTCTTATCACTCTCCCCATGAGACTGCTAAATTCGGCTGATGCTTGACGACCGCAGGGCGCGGATCCTGCAGGCGCTGGTCGAGGAGTTCATCCGGACCGGCCAGCCGGTTTCCTCCAGAGCAATTCTCGAAGCCAGTGAGGTGAAGGTCAGCTCGGCCACAGTTCGCAACGATCTTGCGAAACTCGAATCGTATGGATTCGTCGAGCAGCCCCACACCTCAGCCGGACGCGTCCCCACCCATCAGGGATATCGCTATTACGTTGACCACTGCGCTCCCGCCCGATTGCGTAGTGCAACGAGGATGCGCATCGAATCCTTCTTCACCGATGTGCACCGTGAGTTGAGCAAACTTCTCCAAGAGACAAGTGGACTTCTATCCGACCTCAGTACCTATCCAGCTGTGGTTGTCGGTCCTGGGCTGGGAGATGAGAAGGTGGTCGCGCTACACCTTGTTCCGCTCAGCGGCAGCGTTGTGCTGGCTGTGACGATCGCCGAATCGGGACGAGTCACCCGCGAGATCGTCAGGCTCACACGGGACCTCAGCGAATCCGACGTCGGAAGGGCCGAGACGATCATTGGGAAGCTCTACGCCGGGAGGACGCTCGCGGAGGGCGGCGCGAGAGTCGGCGAGCTTGGCGCCGATGATCTGTCCGACCCGGTTCGCCGGATCATCGGAGCGGTCGCCGACGCCTTGGCGCATACCGAGACATCGACTCAGGACATCTATGTGGGTGGAACGACTCAGTTGGCTGCGCTGTGGGAGGACCTCACCCAAGTGCACAGCATGCTTGGTCTCCTGGGGCGTGACAGTGCCGTGCGCGAGATGGTCGAAGATCCCGGTGCCGGAACTGCGGTCCGTATAGGTGCCGAACTGGGTGTTGATGATGTTGAGTTGGCAGTCGTATCGAGCGACTACGAGGCCGGCGAACATGGCATTGGCCGCGTCGGGGTGATAGGACCAATGCGCATGAATTACCGCCGGACAATCAAGATCGTCGAAGAAGTCTCCGACGGCCTAGGTGAGAGCCTCGGCGGCAGTTGATGAAGGACTACTACGACATTCTTGGGGTTGATCGCGACGCGACCCAGGACGAAATCAAGAAACGTTTCCGCAAGCTGGCACGGGAAACCCATCCCGACGCGAATCCCGATGACCCGACTGCCGAATCTCGGTTCAGGGACGTCGCCGAGGCGTACGAGGTGCTGTCGGATACGCAGAAGCGCGCCCGGTTCGATCGCGGCGAGGAGTTTGGAGCCGACCTCTTCAGCAACTTCGGTGGACTCGACGAGATTCTCTCGCAATTCTTCGGAGGAGCCGGCGGGTTTGGATTCGGCCGAGCAGCTGCGCCGTCTCACCGTGGTCAGGACATGGCAGTGGCGATGGATCTCGACCTCGCGGAGGCCGCGTTTGGCGTCAGCCGCGAAGTGTCCTTCCGAGCCCCGGCGAGCTGTTCGGTTTGCTCCGGTTCGGGCGCTGCCGAAGGCCATACCCCGATCCCGTGTGGCACATGCGGCGGGCACGGTCAGGTGCAGACGACACGTAACACGTTCCTCGGATCGATGATGACCGTCACGGAATGCCCAACTTGTCGCGGCCGGGGCTCGATTGTCGAAGAGCCCTGCCCCAATTGTGCAGGCGAGGGTCGTACCAACGAGCAGGTTGAATTGACCGTCGAAATACCGCCCGGGGTTGATGACGGAACCAGGCTGCGGCTGACCGGGCGCGGCGGTGCCGGCGCCTACGGCAGTCCACCTGGCGACCTCTACGTGCAGGTCAAGCTTCTGCCAGATCCTCGCTTCGAGAGGGTCGGCTCGGATCTGCATCATCTGGTCCACCTGGGTGTCGCCGAGGCGACATTGGGCACCATTGTTCGGGTGCCGTTGATCGAGGGCGACGATGTCGATGTAGATATCCCGCCCGGAACCCAACCAGGAACGGTATTCCGCATCGGCCGCAAGGGCGTTCCTCATCTCCGCCGCAGGGGGCGAGGCGACCTGTTGGTGAACGTCGATGTGGCGATTCCCGATTCGCTGTCGGCGGAGCAGGAAGACGCGCTTCGTACCTACGCCGAGCTGCGCGGCGAACAACCCCTGCCACCACGCAAGCGCCGCAAAAGGCGCTGAAGAAGTCAGAAGTCAGAAGTCAGAAGTCAGAAGTCAGGTACGGACCTGGCGGGACTCCTTCCGAGTTTGAACATGAATCTTGAACCCGGGCATTTTGAAGTGTGTGAGAGCTTCGTCGTCGATCCAGAACCGCCGGCGGTCGGTACGAAACTTGGTGTCGCCGCGAATGTTCGTAGCGACACTGTGCCGCTACACGGTCTTCGGCATCCTCCCGAGGGCGACACCAACGGTTGGTATCTATGGCGTGGCGAATACAGCGACGATCCCGACTTTTTTGTGCCGCTCCACTTTGAGCACGTCGGGGAGCGGGCGCCTGAGGCAATCCCGTATGTCGCTCTTCCCCCTGGATGGCGATTCTTGGTCGCAACGGACCGTGAGGACATCTGGTTTGATGCCACCCTCCTCGAGGTCTGACCCGCATCGGCGAAGCCTGGACCTCGGCTTTCGCTCTCCGATCCCACGGCTCTGGTGACATTCCACTGGCTCATAGGGCGGCGCGGTGCCGGGATGTCGCGAAAACCTAGAGGCACATATTGGTGGATCTGCTCGGAATGGAGTGCGCGAGATCGCTCGAGGGTGTGGGTGATATGCGCACGGGTATCGGCTGCGCGACCAATGCCGTGGACAGCGCTGCCGAGAACAGCTCCTTCGCTCGGCCGGAATCGCGGCGGCCTATCCGCCGCAGACCGACGCGGGAAGGAGGAGGGAGCGTGCGCTCCCTCCTCCCGTGCGACCCGGCGGCCAGTGCGGCCGGCGTGAAGAACATGTCCAGGACCGGCGGGATCTGACATACGATTATGTGTCAGAAACCTTGAGACCCGGACAGTTCATCATTAGCAGCGACCCGGACGTGTCATGACCGACAGCGCGAAATACTCTCCGAGCGGCTCCGACACCGCGGCCTTCGAGGCGCTGTACGTGGCCCATCACCGCACGGTCCTGGCCTATTGCGCCCGCCGAGCCTTACGTAGCGACGCCTGGGACGCAGCGGCTGAGGTCTTCACCGTGGCTTGGCGGCGGCTGAATGACGTGCCCTCGGGTGACGACGCCAGGCCCTGGCTCCTGGGTGTGGCCTACAAGGTGCTCTCCAACCAGCGTCGCTCGGCACAGCGGCGCCGTCGCCTGACGTCCAAATCCGCTGGAACCGCCGCGACTGCCGACCTGTTGCCCGAAGCCCAGCTGATCCGCAACGAAGAGGAAGCCGAGGTGATCGCCTCGCTGGCCCAGCTCCGGCCCCGAGATCGGGAGATCCTCCAGTTGAGCCTGTGGGAGGAGTTACGCCCCGAGGAGATCGCATGCGTGCTCGGCATCTCGCGAGGCGCCGTCGACCAGCGCTACTCGCGGGCGAAGCGACGACTGGCGCGTCAGTTGACGCGATACCGACAGATCGAGGGACGTGCGACCCGAATCACGACGGAGAGAGGGGGTGCGACGTGACCATGGACCTCGAGACTCGAGTGCGGCGGGCAAACCCGCTCGTCCACAGCGAGCAGCTCGAGCAGCTGTTCGGCGACGGTGCGTCGGCGCGCCTCCTCGATGACGTCCGAATGAGGAGGGAAGGTCGCATGACCGAAGCCACACGCAAGGACCAGCCAACGACCGGCATCGCTCCCAACGCCGAGCCGGCACGACAGTGGCGAGTAACGCGCCTCGCCCACCGCGGTCATCCCGGGGTGGCGATCGCGGCGTTCTTCGTTGTGGTCGCTATCGGCGTTGGGCTCTTCGCCGCACTCAACGCCGGTGAGCAAGCACCCGCTGCACCCGTTGAGATCGCTGAGACGTTCATCGACGTGAGAAGCCCTACCGATGCAGCCACCGCCGTGGCGCTGCTCGCCCCGGGTGCCGTGATCGAACACGGGATCGCGGGCGACGTCGAGGGCTACGAAGCGACCCTCGACTGGTCGCTCGCCATTGGTGACCGCCGTCTGGCTATTGACTGCACCGAGGCGGTTTTCACCGGTGCATCTGCGGCGATTACGTGTGCCTACGACTACTCCAATGCTTGGTCTCAGGCGCTTGGCGTCGGTCCCTTCAGCGGCAACACTTTCGACTTTGTCATCGCTGACGGACAGATTCTGGAACTCAGGCACACGGTCGGGATCTTGAACGACTATTCGCCTCAGGTGTGGGAAGTCTTCACCGGATGGCTGACGAGCAACCACCTCTCCGATCGGCTGACAATGATCCGGACGGTCAGCGACGGCACCCAGTTCCCGATTCCTACCCCCGAGTCCATCGCGCTCTGGGATCAGTACACGCAGGAGTTCGTGGCCGAAATCGAGAGCTCGAGAACACCGTGACGGCCGAATCGGGAGTCTGCTCGCTCGGGCACTGACGCCGTGGCACAAGCCGCCGCGTAGCCGTTCGTCGGGAGACTGAACCACCCTTCGCGCAGGAAGGCTGCCAGGGCGCTATCGGCATCGGACGTGGTTTGTGGAGGCCCGAAGTCTGGCGACCAACCGCCGTTCGAGAGGCCATTGGCGCATTGCACATGGTCGGCTGCCGCCCCAGCCCGATCGGCAGGATCGGGAGCGTCAGCTATCGGCTGCTCGAACAGATCAAGAGACGGAAGGGCTGGTGGTGCGGACCCGGAGGAAGCATCCGGGTCGGCTCCAGCGTCGCCACATGCCGAGGAAATGAGCACCAAGAAAACCAACAATGCGGTGGGGCGGAGAATCTTGGTCATTGCAGATCACACAGTAGGAACCCCCAGCCAATACCCGATAGAGGCCTCCTCCCGCAATACGCAATACGCAATACGAGGCCCAATTGGGAATCTCGCCGATCGCCCAACCTTCCCTGGCACCGGGCGCCTTATCCCCGTCTTTGCATATTGAACGGGTTCAGCCGATCTACCTGACTAAGATGAGAAGAACACTGTGCGCGTTGTGTTACGCGCGTAGCGTATCGGGCTCATGTATAGGCGCTTAGGGAGGGCACTGGTGCCAACGTATAACGAAATGGTTGGCAAGCGATTGCGATCCATCCGCAAACAGCGGGGCTTATCTCTGCAGGACGTGCAGCGCCTGTCAGAACAGGAATTCAAGGCCGCGGTGCTTGGTGCCTATGAGCGCGGGGAGCGCAGTTTGTCGCTTCCCCGACTCCATCGGCTATCCGAGTTCTACACGGTCCCGGTTGGTCAGCTTTTGCCGAGCGAGGACAAGGACACACCGGTAGTGCCGGCGCCTGTAGGTGGTTTGACGATCGACCTGAACCGCGTTGAGGCCCTTTCGGGTCAGGATTCCGTGGTTGTCGAACGATTCTTGCGAGGCATCCAGATGCTGCGCCAGGACTTCAACGGCAAGGTTCTCACCATCCGTAGCAACGACCTGCGGACATTGGCGATGCTGCTCGACCAGACCGAGAGTGGTTTCGCCGAGCGGTTGAGTGATCTGGGAATGGCTGCAGAGGGCTAGGCGCCCTGAACCGCAAGTCTGCACAGAATTGCGCCGGCCCTCGACGCCCCTGGCTGCGCCTTTCTCCTCGAAGCAGTCACGACTGCTCTCGGGACGTTCGGCCATCGGCAGCGATCCGAAGCGTCTTAGGTGTTGGGCCTCACCCGAGCCCCCCTCGCATCCTCGTCAGGCTGTGCCAGATGACGCCGATGACTCGCCACAATCTGCACGAACTTGCGATTCAGGACGCTAACTCCTCGACCAAGGAACGGCTGCAGGACACTGAGCGCCTGACCGAAAACAAGTCCTATGGATTGCATGGCGTCGTCTAGGGACGGCCGAATTGTCACATTCGGATTCCCTCACAATGGACGTACCGGTATACTGACGCCTTGACTCCATGCGTAGTTCACGCATTTCCTTTTCTTCCGCTATTTAGCGAGTTCTTGTGACGTCTTCGGCAACCCGGATACAGCTCCTAGTTCCCAGCAATCGGCTGATGGTCGATCTGCTTGGCGAGCGCGACGTTTTTCTGCGTCAGGTGCAGGGCGCCTTTCCCGAGGTGCGCATAGTGGCGCGGGGCAATGAGTTCGACATCACGGGTCCCGAAGCCACCGCAACAGATGCCCGCACCGCGCTCGACGAGCTCCTCATTGTGGTCCAAGAAGGCCAGCAGCTCGACGAGGATCGGGTGAGCCGCGTCATCGAGATGGTGCGCAGCTCAGTCCCTTCCCCATCCGGCGTATTCACCGAGGGAATCCGCGTTGGCCGCGGCAAGATTGTCCGGCCGAAGACGCACGGCCAGAAGAGGTATGTGGACTCGATTCGAGAGAACACCCTTGTCTTCGGCATCGGCCCGGCCGGTACCGGGAAGACCTATCTGGCCATGGCGTGCGCCGTCGAGGCGTTGGTATCGGGAGCCGTGCGCAGGATGATTCTCAGCCGTCCAGCCGTCGAAGCGGGAGAACGGCTCGGCTTCCTGCCCGGCGACCTCGCCGCCAAGGTCGATCCGTATCTGCGGCCGCTGTACGACGCGCTATACGAAATGCTGGGGCCCGAGGAGACCGCCCGTCTCATGGAGAGAGGCACGATCGAGATCGCCCCGCTGGCGTATATGCGGGGCCGCACGCTCAACGATGCCTTCGTAGTTCTCGATGAGGCCCAAAATACGACACCGGAACAGATGAAGATGTTCCTAACAAGACTCGGGTTCAACTCGAAAATGATCATCACCGGCGACATCACGCAGACCGATCTGACGGACGGGCGCTCCAGCGGGCTCACGGTGGTCCAGCGCATCCTGCGCAATGTCGATGACGTCGGTTTCGCCAAGCTGGGGGCGAAGGATGTTGTCCGCCATCGCCTGGTGGCCGCCATCGTCGATGCCTATGAGGTTCATGAGTCGCAGCGACGGGACAAGAAGTGACCAGCATCGCCAAGCGCTATCCGATCACGCTCAATGTTCTTGTCATCGCGGTGACCATTGTCTTCGTGTCGGTGGTGTTGGTGTTCGGCCGGGCCGAGGCGCCACCAACATACGAGCTGGTCGTTGGAGGCACGTCTCCGGAGACGCTCAGTGCGACCCGTTTCATTGCAATCCCTGATGAGGCCGCCACGGAGCGGGAGCGGGAGCTGGCGAGGATCAACACCGAGGTCCAGTTCAAGGTCGACCCGCAGGTTCGCTTCGACGTCATCAACGACTTGAGCTTCCTGTTCTCAGAGATTGAGGCCGGTGCTTTTGTGCGTCCCTCGCCGGACGAAACGCCGGACCCCGAAATAACGCTCACCGGTGCCAATCCGCAAACCATCTCCGTCGGGACGCTCTACGAGGATGAGGAGCTTGGGGCCACCGCCATAGACGGCGCCGGGCTCGATATCAGTGAGTCGATCGATATCGACGCCAGCGCGGTTGGCGTCGACGTCGGGACCTATGCCGTCCTCTATAGCCTGCTAGACGATGGGGGCAACGTCATCGCTCAGGCTACGCGGACCATCAATGTTGTCGATCCCGCCGCTTCAACCACGAGCACAACCGTGCAGCCGACCGGCACCACTGAGCCACCTCCGACGACAACGACCACGTTGGCGTTGCGCGATTTCAACGAGCAAGTTGAGGCGATCGAGGACGAATTCCCTCTCTACCGCGACGACGTAGTGCCATTCATTGAGCAGTTCAACGAAGACGTGGCGCGCCGCGACGCCGGCGAGCGTGAGGTGTACCCGGGTCTTGTCGAAGATGCACTGGCGCTGGTTATCGCTCAGATGGATGACGGGATCAAAGTGTCCGAGTTGCAGGACGTTAAGACGGCACTTGTCTCGCCGCCGCTTCCGAATATATTTGCTCCGGGCCTTGAAGCTGAGCAGCTCCAGATTGTGCGTGAATCGGTAGTGCGCGTGGTAGCGCAGTCGTTGCAGGCAAATGAATTCCAAAACGAGGTGGCGACCCAGGCGCTGGCGGAAGTTCGGGCGGCCGCGGTCGATCCGGTAACCGTGCAGTACTTCGAACAGGACGTGATCGTCTTCGAGGGCGCCGCGGTCACTTCCGTGCAGCTCGAGGCAATCAACCGACTCCAGCTTCTCGAACCCGAGGAGGAAACATCGCGCAGCGCCATCGTGGCTTTGGGCGGGATGGCCGTTCTTCTGGCAGCGTTCTTCCTGTGGCGAGTGGCTCCCAACCTCTGGTCACAGCCGAAACACTTCGCGCTATTGGGCATTCTGCTCGTATTGGCCGCTCTGGCGACCCGAATACCCGAGGTCATCCAGACCGAGGACAACACCGCCATTGCATACATCCTCCCGGCGGTGATGTTCGGCTACATGGGCGCAATCTTGTATGACCCGAGAACAGCTCTCCTGCTGGCCATTCCCGTTGCTACCTTCACAGCGATCTCCACCAGTGATCCTGCCCTGACGATTTTCGCCGCCGGCGCCACGGTGGTGCCGGTCGCATTTGTCTCAGCCGTGTCGAGCCGCCGCGAGCTGCGGGTAGCCGTCGGGTTGTCAGCTTTGGTACTGGCACCGTTGGGCGGATTTGTCGCCTGGCTCTTCGTCGGCCGCGAGGAAGCGATTCCGGCTGCGATATTCGCCTTCCTGGGTGGCGTCATAGGGGGCCTGGTGGCCCAGGGGCTCCTGTCGTTCCTCGAGAACGCCTTCCGGATGACGACCACGCTGACTCTGCTCGATCTCACCGACCGCAACCACCCCGGCCTGCGACTTCTCGAAGAGCAGGCACCGGGAACGTTCAACCATTCGATCCTGGTCGGAACACTCGCCGGCAAGGCGGCTCGAGCGATCGGTGCGCAGCCGCTGTTGGCTCAAGCGGCCGCGTACTACCACGACCTCGGTAAGACTGAGAATCCGCAGTACTTCATCGAGAACCAATTCGGAGTCAGCAACCCGCACGACGAAATCGACCCTATCGAGTCCGCCAACATCATCCGTAGCCACGTTTCCGAAGGGCTCAGACTGTCGCGTCAGTTGCGCATCCCGGACACGGTTGCCGACGGAATCCGCCAACATCACGGCACCGGCCTGATGCGCTACTTCTACCACAAGGCGCTCGAGTCGGACCCCTCGATCGATCCGTTCGACTACCGCCACCATGGAGAGAAGCCAAAGCGCAAGGAGATGGCGATCCTTATGATCTCCGACGCCGTCGAGGGCGCCGCGCGGTCCCTGGCTCAGGAGGAGGACCCGACCGCGGCCAGCCTCACCAAGATGGTTGACGCCGTTGTTGGGGAGAAGCTCGAAGACGGCCAGCTGGCGGAGTCCGAGTTGACGTTTGGTGATCTGACCAAGGTCAAGGCGGCTCTGGTCGACGCTCTGATCGGCTACTACCACACCCGCATCCCGTACCCCGGCTTCCCTGGCTCGCCGGCAGAGGCGGAATGAGAGTTCTTTTCTCCGACGACAGAGAGGACCCGTCCTTATCGGCGTTGGATCGCGACGAAGTTGAATCCCTGGCCACTCTTACGCTGGCAGGGGAAGGATTCCCCGATGCTCTCGAAGTGTCGATTGTGTTGATTGACGAGGCGCCGATGACGGTCCTCAACGGGACTCACATGGGTGAGTCGGGGCCGACCGATGTTTTGTCATTCCCGCTCGAATCTCTATCACCCGGAGTCGCGCCGGAGCCGGTTGACGGCGGCCCGACCCTGCTCATTGGCGATATCTTCATCTGTCCGGCAGTCGTGGCAGGCAATGCCGCCAAAACGGGGGTAGCCTTTCGGGACGAGATGGCGCTCATGATCGTCCACGGATTGCTGCATCTGCTCGGTTACGACCACGTTGTTGATAGCGAGGCCGAGCAGATGGAACAACGCGAAAGGGACTTGTTGGCCAAGGTTGGACGGGTGCGTCCTTGACTGGCCTAGCACTGGGACTTGCTGCATTGCTTGTGCTGGCAACGGGGCTGATTCGCGCCGCGGGAGCCTCATTGGTCCGCACGCCTCGCGCCGACGCTGTTCACGACGCCGCCGATGGGGACGATCGGGCAAGCAAGGTTGCCGAGTTGTTGGAAGACAGGCCACGGCTGCAACCCGCGCTCGGGATGGTGCACACGGGCTTGTTGGTGTCGGCGGCAATTCCGGCGACATGGGCCCTGAGTCGCCTTGCCGACGGGATTGCCTTACTGATAGGACTGGTCGGATTGGGAGTGTTGCTCGTACTCGGCGGCGACCTTCTACCGAGGACCTTTGGAAGGCGGCACCCAGCATCTCTGGCCTATCGGTTCGCTTGGCTGCTCATGCCGGTGATCAACCTGGGTCATGCGGCCGCCGACTTCATTGGTGATCTCGACGAGAACGAAGATGATGATGAGGAGGAGGACGCCGACGACGTTCAGGAGAAGGAACTCATCTCCTCTGTCCTGGACTTCACCGACACTCTGGTGCGTGAAGTCCTGGTGCCCCGTATCGACATGATCACGATTCCGGCGACGGCGACTGCCGGCGCCGCCCTCGATGTGATTCTCGAAGCCGGCCGCAGTCGGATTCCCGTTTTGGGCGAAGGTATCGACAACATCGAGGGTGTTTTGTACGCCCGCGACCTGCTGACTCTCATGGACGAGGGCTCCGACGATTCGGTGCAGGTTCGTTCTCTGATGCGCTCTGCCTACTTCGTGCCGGAAACCAAACGGGTTCCCGAGTTGCTCCGTGAGATGCAGGCCAGTCAGGTCCACCTCGCGGTCGTGGTCGATGAATTCGGCGGCACCGCCGGCTTGGTGACCATTGAGGATCTGCTCGAGGAGCTGGTTGGTGAGATCGCCGACGAATACGACGACGAGGCCCCAATGGTCACCCACCTCGGTGAAGGGTCATACCTCATCGACGCCCGCCTCGGGGTCGACGAACTCGGAGAACTGATTGGCGCCGAATTGCCTGACGAAGAGTGGGACACGGTCGGTGGATTGATTCTGGGGCTGGCGGGACGAGTGCCCCGCGAGGGTGAGTCGTTCGAGCTGGAGCGTCACGTCTTCACCGCCGAGCGGGTGCAAGGACGTCGCGTTGCCAGAGTTCGTGTCCACGGCCGATGAGATCAGGATTCGTATCCATTGTGGGCCGGCCCAACGTCGGCAAGTCGACCCTCGTCAATAATCTCGTAGGCGAGAAGGTGGCGATAACGTCATCACGCCCCCAGACCACACGCAACACGATTCGTGGAGTTCTCACCCAAGGCGACAGCCAGATCGTCTTTGTTGACACCCCGGGTCTGCACAAGCCCCGAACGGCATTGGGGGAGAGGCTCAACAAGATTGTGTACGGCTCGTTGGCCGACACCGACATGGCGCTCTTTGTCATCGACGCCCGCGCTCCTATCGGTCCCGGCGACCGGCTGATCGCCGGACGGCTGACGGAGGCAAAGGCCCCCGTGATAGTGGCCGTGAACAAGGTCGACATTGCCAAGCCGGACCAGATCGCCGAGCAGCTCGCTGAGGCTGCCGAGTGGGACTTCGCGGCGTATGTTCCGATATCAGCCCGTACCGGAGATGGGGTCGATCGGCTGGTGGATGAGGTGCTCCCACGTCTCGAAGAAGGTCCCCACTTCTTTCCCCCGGACGCGGTCTCCGATCAGCCCGAGCACTTGCTGGCCGCAGAGTTTATTCGCGAGAAGTACCTGTCGCGCCTCCACGAAGAGCTACCCCACAGCCTGGCGATCGTTGTCAACGAGATGACCACTCGCGATGACGGGCTCGTCCACATCGAAGCGACGGCGTACGTCGAGCGAGAGTCGCAAAAGGGCATGGTCATCGGCAAGGGCGGCTCCATGCTGCAAGCCGTCGGTACCGAAGCCCGTCACGACCTCGAGAAGCTGTTCGGTGCCAAGGTCTTCCTCGAACTCCGGGTCAAGGTCGAAAAAGACTGGCAGCGCCGCGACCAAACCCTGGACCGCCTCGGGTTCTAGGAGTTTCGCTCGAAGCAGGCTTCGAGGGAGCTTCTCGGCGGCCCCGATGACAAGTCGGGCGCGGAAGCGCCGAACCCGGACACTCGGCGAGGTAGGCGTTACCGGTCGGGATCGAGTGCAATGCGCGGGTTGTCGGCGCCAGATGAACCGGGATCGTCCCTGCGTGCGCAGGGCCTCAATAGATCTCAACCAACACACGCACGATCGTCGCAAGGATCACGAGTGCCCATCCCAACATCAGCAGGTTGCGTACACGCCGCGGCAGCCAGATTGGCGATGACCGCTCAACATGAAGGTGCTGCTCCCATTGCTCACTCGCCTCGGATGTCGTGGTGGTTCTCATCGAGGCCACAGTCGCTCGCCAGGTGTCCGGGGCGAGGAAGATGCCACTGAGAGCGACGGCGACGCCGGTGAAACCGACACCGAGGGCTTTCCCGCTAGCCGCTGATGGGTATGTCGCCGCGAGAACGCCAACGGCCACCACAGCGACAGCAAGCGCAATCGCGCTGACCCACTCCACGAAGACCCACCAAGCCGGAGGCTCTGACGAGTGCCATCGCATTCGTTCGATCCTATCCGTGGGTGTCATCACCGTGCAGCTTGTTGAGGCGCAAGGTGCGGCAGTCGTCAGAGCCTCCCCCACGGCATGGAACAAGTTCCCCGGAAGGGGAAACCCGAATCCGGGTTTTCTCGAAACCTTGTAAGAATTCGCGGTTTGCTTTGTCTTAACTGTGTAGGGCTTGGGCTGTCCGCGACAGTGGCCGGCTCGTGGAGATGACGGAGAATTGCGCTCTGTAGTGGGAAAACCGCGATGTGTGGTGGTTTCTGGGGCATAATGACAGGGGCCAGATCCGCCGTTTTTTGAGCCAGGTGACTAGTTATCGGGTATTCCGATGGCCTCGCAGCCGGCTATTTAGCCAGCTACGGTTCATGTTGGGTTTTCGCGAGTTGATAAGGAAGGCATGGCGCTCCCGCTGCCAGCTCAGGACGCTGAGTTAGTTACGCTTGCCCGCAGGGGACAAGAGGATGCTTTCGGCGCGCTGTATGAGCGGTACTTCCCGGGGGTTTATGACTTCTTAACCAGGCTGCTGCGCGATCGCCAAGAAGCGGCAGATGTCGCCCAAGACACGTTCATCAAAGCATTCGAGCGGCTGGGCCATCTCGAGAAGCCGGAGAGCTTCAAGAGCTGGCTGTTCACGATTGCGCATCGCAATGGTCTCAACCGCATCGCTCGTTCCAAACGAGCTGTGGCCGTCGGAGATTTTTATGTGAGCGATCGCGAGAGTTCCGAACTCGGGATGGTCGATCCAGACCGTGCAGCTGATCCGGAACGCTCAGCCGAGGCACGGGCCGCGGCCAGCATGATCTGGGAAGCTGCGGCCGGCCTTGATCCCCGCACCTACTCGGTGATGGATCTCCACGTCCGTCAAGGTCTCGAGAGCGCCGAAATTGCTGAGGTGCTCGGAGTCTCCAAAGGCAACGCCTACACGATGGTCAGCAGGATGAAGAAGACGTTCTCGCAGACCCTGTCGACCTACCTCTTGGTGCGCAGCGGTTCTAGCGACTGCGACGAACTGGCAGCGATCGTTGCGGACGCCTCAGGGACCGGCCTCACGCCGGCGCTCCGCAAGACCGTCGATCGGCACGCCAAATCCTGCGACATCTGCAAGGAGAACCGCAAGGTCCTCTTCCTTCCGATCAAGATGTTTGCTGCTCTGGCGGCCGCTCCGATCCCAGCCGGTGTCCAGGCGGCGATCTGGGGCTCAGTGCAGACTTCTGTCGTCGGCGGCGCCGGTGTCGCGGTAGCAGCCAAAGGCTCCGCCACAGCTTCGGCCGACGGGTCAACGCCCGCAGCGGCCTCTGCCGGAGGCGGTCCTGCCGCTTGGATCAAGTCGAACGTCGGCGCGTTGTCCGCGGCCGCGGTGTTGATTGCTCTCCTGTTCGTCGGAGGGGCCTCGCTGCTCAACAACGACGACGAAGCCCCAACCGACGTGCTGTCCGCTGGTGTGACCACGGACACGGAAGCGCCGTCAACCGAAGTGCCGACGACGCCGACTACTTCGGAAGTGTCGACAACAGAGCCGGCAACGACTCAGGCTCCAACTTCTGCTGTCCCGGAATCAACGACCACGTCGACCTCAACGCTGGTGCCACTCGTCGTCGAAACCACTACCACCACCTCGACGCGACCACCGTCAACGACGCTGGCGCCTCCGACGCTTGTGGTGCGTGGCGACTCGGCCGTGGTGGTTGAGGACCATGCCCTGTCGATCGCTGTCCTCGAGAATGACTCGGGTTACGCCACAGGAGCAGCGCCGGCCGTAGCCACCGCGCCTGCCAACGGCACCGCCCGGGTCTCGGGCTCTTCGATCATCTATGCACCCGACGCCGACTACGCCGGCACGGACGGTTTTGTGTACTCAATCAGAGGTGTCAACGGTTCCACCAAGACAGGACAGGTCACGGTGAGTGTCACGGCTGTTAACGACGCGCCAACCGTCCCCGGCCCCGGAAACCTGCTCATCGAGGAGGACTCGACCGCAAGGTTTGATCCCCTCGCCGGCGCCCACGACGTCGACGGCGATACTCTCGAGATGGTGTCGTTCGACGACGCGAGTGAGCACGGCGGCTCGGTGACATCAGGCAGCCTGGTCTACGCACCACCGCTGAACTGGTCCGGCGTCGACTCTTTCAACTATGTCATCACCGACGGCAGTGTCGACGTGCGCATCACCGTGAAGGTCTCGGTGGCAGCTGTGAACGACGTCCCAACGGGCCCGGACCCCGTGCTGCGGGCCACTGAAGGCGGAACTGGGACTGGAAACATCCTCGAGGGGTGGTCCGATGTCGAAGGCGACTTCGTCACGGTGGCCGATTTTGGAACACGGGTCACCGCAAAGGGCGGCACGGCCGACGTTTCGATTCGCGGTGCCACGGTCTACACACCCCGTCCCGGTTTCTCCGGCATCGACACCTTCCATGTCAGTGTTACCGACGGCATCGACTCTGTAGCTGTGAGCGTGAAAGTCATAGTTGGAGAGAGCAACGATCCGCCGCGCGTCGATGACTCAACCTTTGCCGTAGATGAGGACACCGCCGTTGGCGATGTCGTCGGAGTCGTTTCGGCCACGGACCCCGACGGTGATGACTTCGTGTTTGAGCCGCTGTCGCAATCTGTTGTCGAGATCCGCTCGGATGGACGGGTCGTACTGGTCGAGGCCCTCGACTTCGAGACTGCCAATCGCCATCGGCTGGACGCGCGAGTCGTTGACGACTTCGGAGCAACTACCGAGTTCTTCGTGTTCATCAATGTCGCCGACGTGGACGAAGCGCCTGTCCTTGGGAACTTGACTTTCTCGGTTTCACCCGACGGCGACGACGGTGACGTTCTCGGCAAGGTCAACGCGGTCGACCCCGAGGGAGCTGCCGTGACCTACCGACTTCGCAACACCGGTGGTCACGTCTCCATCGGAGCTACCACCGGTATCGTGACGTTGCGCCACGAGGTCGACCCGGCGGCGTACCCGCTGACGGTGACCGTGGTCTCGTCTGACCCTGCCGGCAATGAGGGTCGGTCGAGCCTGCTGTTGGTGATCGAGGATGTAGATGGCCCCACCATCTCGAACTTCGCAGTCGACACCAACGAGTTCTACGAGCCGCCCGCCGGCGGCGGTGTCTGCCCGGCTCGACCTCGCTCGGCGACCTTTACCACCGAGGCCGCCGATGCCACAGGTGTGCGCGGAGTCGACCTGCACTGGCGAATCACCGTCAACGGCCAGGAGATCAGCGGAGTTGCCAAGATGGCCTTTATCGATGGTCGCTGGGAAGTCGAGTTCACCGCCCCACCGGGGGTTCTGGGCCGTGGTGGAGCGCAGACCTTGTACGCCAGAGCGCGTGCCCGCGACGACTTCGGCAACACCTCGACGTCCAACGAGCTTGGCGTTACCGTCCTTCCCTGTGACGAGGACTGAGGGTTCCCAGTAGCACGTATCAAGTAAGGAGTACTCGCGTACGTGATACTTGATACTTGAAAAGGATATGTCCTGCTGTCGGGTTAGCCTCCCATCATGGGAATCCGCAATGACCAGGGCATCGTGTTGCGCAGCTATCCGTTCGGTGAGGCCGACCGGGTTGTTGTGCTGCTCAGCCCGAATCACGGGAAGCTGCGCACTGTGGCCAAAGGGGTTCGCAAGACCAAGAGCCGCTTCGGAGGCCGGCTCGAGCCCTTCAGTCATGTCGATCTGGTGCTCTACGAAGGCCGCAATCTCGACACCATCACTCAGGTCTCGTTGATCGAGCCGTTTCACCTGCTGCGGGCTGATCTCGATCGGGTCATCGCCGCCGGCACGATGGTGGAGGTTGCCGACGCGGTATCCCAGGAGGACGAACCATCGGTACGCCTGTTCCTGTTGTTGCACAGAGGCCTCAAGGCGCTCGACGTCGAGGATCCCCATCCGGACACTGTCACGTCCTTCCTGCTGAAGGCGGCGGCGGTTTTGGGGATGGCTCCCCAACTCGACAACTGCGCCGCCTGTGGACGCGACGATGACCTGCGACGGTTCTCGTTTGCTGAGGGGGGAGTCCTGTGCGAGTCGTGTCGTACCTCCGGTTCCTATGCCCTCAAGGCGGGCGTGACCGACTACATGGCTGATATGGCAGTTGCCGACCTCGCCGACCTGCCCGAGTTTGATCCCTCGTTGAGTCGCGACGCCATGGGGGTTGCCCGCCGCTTCCTGGAGTTCCATCTCGAGCGACGCCTCGAGAGCCTGGCGGTGCTCGATGTCTGACGAGTACCCCCAGGTCGACCGTGACCGGGTGCCACGCCACGTTGGCCTCATCATGGACGGCAACGGACGCTGGGCTCAGGCTCGCGGCCTCCACCGCACCCAGGGCCACGCCGCCGGCGAGGCCGCGCTGTTCGACGTTGTTGACGGCGCCCTCGACCTCGGTGTGGGTTGGCTCACCGCCTACACCTTTTCCACGGAGAATTGGAAGCGCTCGGAAGAGGAGGTGCAGTTCCTGTTGCACTTCAATGTGGAAGTGCTCCAGCGCCGCCGCAACTCGTTGCATGACAAGGGCGTCCGGATCCGGTTCATCGGGGATCGTGACGATGCTCGGGTTCACCAGGGGTTGCGCGACGAGTTCGCCGCCGCCGAGGAGATGACCAAGGACAACAAAACGCTCGAGCTCGTCCTGGCTTTCAACTACGGCGGTCGTGCTGAGATCGCCCGGGCGGTCCGCTCCCTGGCAGAGCAGGTAGCGGCGGGCTCCGTCGATCCGGCTGCTCTCACCGAGGCCGACGTCGCTTCGCACCTCGCCATTGGGGACATGCCGGACGCCGATGTGCTTATTCGCAGCAGCGGAGAGCATCGGGTGTCGAACTTCCTCATGTGGCAGGCCGCCTATGCCGAGCTTGTGGTTTCCCCGCTGATGTGGCCCGATTTCAACAGGAACGTGTTCGCCGATTGCATCGCCGAGTACCAGGGCCGGGATCGCCGCTTCGGCGCTGCGGGCTAGTCGCCCTATCATTCCCGCCTCACTCCCAAGGGAACCTTTTGCCAGCTGATTTCGACACGATCGTCAATCTCGCCAAGAACCGCGGGTTCGTTTTTCAATCCTCGGAGATCTACGGCGGCCTCCGGTCGGCCTATGACTACGGGCCTCTGGGCGTCTCGCTGCTGCGCAATGTCAAGGAGCAGTGGTGGCGCTCGATGGTGCAGTTACGCGACGACATCGTCGGTATCGACTCGGCGGTGATTCAATCGCCCCGGGTGTGGGAAGCATCCGGCCACCTCAGTTCGTTCACCGATCCCTTGGTCGAGTGCACCAACTGCAACTCTCGCCATCGCGTCGACAAGCTGGAGAAGCCGAATCAGTGCCCGACCTGCGGCATGAAGGACACGTTCACCGAGCCCAAAGACTTCAACCTCATGTTCCAGACCCACATGGGTCCGGTGTCCACCGCGGAGAATGCGGTCTACCTGCGTCCCGAGACCGCACAAGGCATCTTCATCAACTTCGAGAACGTACGGCGCACCGCCCGCATGAAACTGCCGTTCGGCATCGCTCAGATCGGCAAGTCGTTCCGCAACGAGATCACACCGGGACAGGTTGTCTTCCGAACTCGCGAGTTCGAGCAGATGGAGATGGAGTTTTTCTGCCGTCCCGAGGATTCCGCCGAGTGGCTCGAGTACTGGCTCGAGGAGCGCCGCAACTGGTACATGGACCTGGGGATGAGTGCCGACAATCTGCGCATGCGGGCCCATGAGGACGATGAGCTGGCCCACTACGCCTCGAGTACCTACGACGTCGACTACAACTTCCCGTGGGGATGGGACGAACTTGAGGGCATCGCCAACCGTGGTGACTTCGACTTGGCCGCCCACGGCACCCACAGCGGCAAGGACCTCACGTACTTCGATCCCGAGACGAACGAGCGGTTCTACCCGCATGTCATCGAGCCGGCCGCCGGAGCCACCCGTACGACCTTTGCCTTCCTGTTGGATGCCTACTCCGAAGAAGAAGTCGGCGGCGAGAAGCGCACCGTGCTGAAACTCGACAAGCGTCTGGCCCCAAACAAGGTGGCGGTGCTGCCGCTGTCGAAGAAGCCAGATCTGGTGGAGAGCACCCAGGCCGTCGCCGGTCCGCTGCGGGAACGCTGGGATATCGAGGTCGATGTGACCCAATCGATCGGCAAACGCTACCGCCGCCAGGACGAGATCGGCACGCCCTACTGCGTCACCGTCGACTTCGACACCCTCGAGGATCAGCAGGTGACGGTTCGGGACCGTGACACCATGGCCCAAGATCGCATCCCCATCGAAGGTCTCGTCAGATATCTCGACGAGCGGCTGGCACCGTAAGGGTCTGGGATGTACGAGCTGCGCGAGTACCTCCCCGATGACTACGCAGCCTGCCGGGCGCTCTGGGTCGAGCTGACCCAACACCACCGCGACATCTATGACGCTCCCACGATTGGCGGTGACGATCCCGGAGCCGACTTCGACGAGTACCTCGAAATGGAGAACCGAGCTATCTCGTGGGTGGCGACATTGGACGGCGGCGTTGTCGGCCTCACCGGTCTCCTCATCGAGGGCTCGGAAGCCGAGGTCGAGCCTGTGATCGTGACGGCGTCGCAGCGGGGGAGTGGCATCGGGTCGGCGCTGGTGAATCGAGCGATTGGTGAGGTTCGGGACAGAGGCCTGACATCGATCAAGGTGCGCCCGGTCGCTCGCAACGCCTCGGCGCTGCAGTTCTTCCACGGGGCCGGGTTCCAGACGCTCGGACACGTCGAGCTCTTCATGAGCCTGGGCGAATCCAAACGAGAGTGGAATTCGGAAATCGCCTTTCACGATCGCGAGTGGCGCGATTGACCGACGCCGAGGAGCCTGCCGCCCACATTGAAGTCATCGAGTCGTCGGACGCCGAGTATGCAGCCGTCACGGCTCATGCGGCTGCGTATCGTCGGCGCCAGCTCGCGAAGCGAGTTGTCGCGGTTGCACTGTTTGTTCCCTATGTCGGCCTCGTGTTCGCACTGGCGTCGAAAGATGACGGTTGGCGGTTTGCCGTAGTCGCGGCCGTCGTCCTCTTCGCCGTTAGCCTCATCCTCTGGGCCATCAACAACGAGACGCTCAAAGCGGCCAGGCGCGGCATCTGGTCGAAGTCCTGTTCAGTCGTTGTGGAGGCGGAAGGTGCGGCCTCGACGACTCCTGCCTACCTCGTGCTGCGCCGGAGCGGCGTCTACGTGCAGGCGATTTCAACGGAGAAGTGGCGCGCTCAGTTCCGTACCGTGCACTCGTTCCCGTGGCCGGCTCTCAACACCGTCGAGTTCACCCCGAAAGGGAATCGGTGGCGCTCGGTGGTGATATCGGGTCCCGGTGTGCGCATTGCACCAATCGGATCGGTCAACGCCGGCTTTGCCGATGCCCTCAGGGAGTTAGGTGCGGAACCGTCGGAGTAGCGGCTGGCACGGGCTCAACTCGCCGGTAGTCGCCTGCCGTCGGTCGCGGATCGACGTCACCCTTGTTGGGCCACATCGACATGGCTCGCTCAGCCATTGCGGCGATTGTCAGTGACGGGTTCACGCCGAGGTTGGCACCGATCGCCCCACCATCGACGACATGAAGATCTGGGTGACCGAATAGGCGGTGGTACGGGTCGACGACACCCTCTTCAGGCGAGGCACCGACGCAGGCACCGCCGAGGATATGTGCCGTTGTTGGCACATCGAGGAGGACCTCGTTGAGCGTGCTGCCGGGCTGGCCGCCCATGGCCTTGGCGGCGACTCGGGCAGCTTCGTTGGCGAGTGGGATGTAGCTGGGATGCGGTTCGCCGGTGCTCGGCACCGAAGTGAGTCGGGTCCCGAACCATCCCTTCTTGCGCATTACGCGAAGGCTGTTGTCGTAGCTCTGCATCACCAGCAATATCACGGATCGTTCCGACCAACGGCGTACCGAGAGCGAACGCAGGAATTGGATCGGGTGACGGATGACGTTGCCGAGAAATCGCACCTGCCGTGGGATGCGACCGCCACCATCGGTCAGCACGGTGCCGAGCAGCCCCATGAAGTTGCTTCCCTTCCCGTAACGAACCGGCTCGATATGGGTCCGCGGTTCAGGGTGAAGCGATGAGGTGATGGCGACACCCCGGCTGTAGTCGATGTCCGTGTTGGGAGCTTGCGCTCCGAGAAGAGCTTCGGAATTGGTGCGCACCACGTCGCCGAGTCGTGGCGACAGGCCTGCCAACCGTCCGGTCTCGCCGAGCTGCAGGAGCAGCTTGCTTGAGCCGAGGGCTCCAGCGGCAAAGACGACCTGCTCCGTTGTGAACGAACGACGCCGCTTGCGCCACCAGGCCCCGGGGCGGACCGTGTCGATGCGGTAACCGCCCCCGGCAAGGGGCACCACGTCTACCGCCTCATGCTCGGCGTGGACGTTGGCTCCGGCCTGCTCAGCAAGGTAGAGGTAGTTGCGATCGAGCGAGTTCTTGGCGTTGTAGCGGCAGCCGGTCATACAACCACCACACTCGACACAGCCGCGTCGAGCCGGCCCGGCTCCACCAAAGTATGGATCGGGGACCTCAACGTCGGCTTCCCCAAAGAACACGCCAACGGGCGTCGGGTGGAAGGTTTCCTCCACCCCGAAGTGCACGGCGAGCTGGCGCGCAATGTCGTCGGCGGGAGTGTGGTGCGGATTCTCCATGACGCCCAGCATCGTCTTGGCGACGCTGTAGAAGGGTGCCAGCTCTTGCTTCCAGTCGGTGACGTCTCGCCATTGCGGATCGTCATAGAACGCATCGTGGGGCTCGTAGAGCGTATTGGCGTACACCAGCGAGCCTCCGCCAACGCCGGCGCCCGATAGGACGAGAACATCGCGCAGCAGCGTGATCCGTTGGATCCCACGGAGCCCAAGCCGCGGAAACCACAGAAACTTGCGGAGATTCCAGTTGGTCTTGGGGAAGTCTTCGGGGAGGTAACGGCGACCGGACTCGAGTACACCGACCCGGTAGCCCTTCTCAGTGAGTCGGAGGGCCGAAACGCTGCCACCGAACCCGCTGCCGATGACAATTACGTCGTAGTCGTGCCGCTCGTCCACGCTCCCAAGATACCGCTTCCGGACGGAGGTCGATCCAGGGCCAGATCCAGGGCCGGACCTAGGGGCTGGCACCGGCGGCCGGCCCCTGTCCGTTCCTGCGTAGATGCCGGCCGGTACCGGCCGGCATCTACGCAAGAACGAGAAGACGTCACATCAGCCGGCCGGCCGCGATATAGATGTTGCGCATCATGCTGTCGGCCTTGAGGAGGCGGCCCGTGAAGGTCACGCGGTCGCCACGGCTGAGGTGAGATGCCGAGTCGGCCGGGAGGGCCACGATGGCGTCAACTTCAGACACTCCGTATAGGTCGTGTTCGACCTCGGCGATCGCAACGACCAGCTTTGTGCCCGGACCGTCCCCGAAGTCGAGATCGCTGCGGAAGTCGCGCATGGACTTGACCTGACCCCGCCATGTCACGTTGCGCCCGAGGTAGTGCTCATCGAAAATCTCGGTTGTTTCGAACGACAGCCGGTTCGAGACGAAGAGGTCGTCGAGAATCTCCTGCATATCGACCGATCGTTTGTCCGGTGCCGGCTCATCTGGCGTCATCCGCTCGATCGCTCGCTGCAGACCGGCAACTTCCTCGTCGGCCGGGAGCTTCTCGGCAAGTTCCACCAGGATCGGCTGCGCAGCTTCGAACTCTCCGGAACCGGCCAGAACCTCGGCCTCGAGGAGTGACACGTCGAGATCGTCCGGCGTCGGTTCGAACTCCCGCAACTCTGCAGCGGCCGCACTCATGTCGCCTTGGGCCCGTTGCCGCAGCGATCGTTCCACAGGGGGTTCGTCCACCATGCCCGCCAGGAGTCGGGCGGCGCTCACCATGCGTCGCGTTGTTGTCACTAGGTCAGCTGTCTTGTCCTCGTAGCCCCGGATGGTGATCTCGAGGCGGTCCGGCGTCAGCTCGACACCGCGATATAGCGAGAAGAGCTTGAGCAGCAGTGTGCGGCGCGGCAATGTCAGGTACTGCATCGCCCGCGCGTCCGAGTCGGCCTGAATCATGAAGGCGTCGTCAAAGGTGACGTCGCCGATCTCGACGTCACGGGCGCCGAAGAACTTGGTCACCCGGCTCAGCCCAGTTTGCCGCTTCAGGTGGAGGGCGGTGTTCTTGGTCGGGAACGTGGCCCGATACCGCGTCCAGTACGTCTTGTTCTTACCCCCTGTGCTGTACACATTGACGGCTACCCGGAGGCCGCCCATCTGGCCGTTGAGGGTTGGAGCGGAGAACCCGCCGCCACCCGCTGACAGTCGGAGCTCCGCGGCGGCACGATCCCAAGCGGCGTGAATTGCTTTCATACGTTTTGATGACACGATGAAGACAAGCACGCCAATCATGATGATGAATGGGAACAACAGGAACGCCATAGACGCCGATTCTACGGGCGAGTGAGGCTCCGGTTGCCGCCTACACTCGGCTGGTGGCATACGCACGCGACGATATCGACAAGGTTCGCGAGAGGACCGACCTCGCTGAGCTCGCTTCCGAGGTGACGAAAGTCAAAAAGACCGGTCGTTCGGTGATGGCTGTCTGCCCGTTTCACCAGGAAAAGACGCCGTCGCTGTCGATCGATGCGTCCCGCGGCCTCTATCACTGCTTCGGCTGCGGCAAAGGTGGCGACGTCTTCCAGTGGGTTCAGGAGACACAAAATCTCGACTTCGTCGGGGCCTTGGAATTGTTGGCACGCCGGGTTGGCGTGACGCTGACCGAGGATCCCGAGGCGGCCAAACGCCGCGGCAAGAGGGAGGCGCTCATCGGCGCGACCCGAGCCGCTGTCGACTTCTACAACGAGCGGCTCAAGAGCGCCGACGATGCATCGGCGGCTCGGGCCTATGTGCGTTCCCGTGGGTACGACGCGGAGATCGTCGACCATTTCGAAATCGGGTTCTCGCCCCCAGGATGGGATGAGCTGGCGAAACATCTCACCAATGCCGGGATTGCCGAGGCTGCCATCACTGGTGCCGGCCTCGCCAGCATGGGCCGCAACAACAAGCTGATCGACCGGTTCCGAGGGCGGCTCATGTTCCCGATATACGATCTGCGTGGTGATCCCGTCGGATTTGGCGCCAGGTTGCTCGACGGAGACGGACCCAAGTACCTCAACTCTTCAGAGTCGACCATCTATCACAAGTCTCGACTCCTGTACGGCCTCAACTGGTCCAAGTCCGAGATCGTGCGCAGTGATGAGGCGGTTGTCGTCGAGGGCTACACGGACGTCATTGCTTTTCATCTCGCCGGCAAGCCGGTGGCGGTGGCCACCTGCGGTACCGCACTCGGTGAGGACCATCTTGATCTCCTCAGGCGGTTTTCGGAGCGAGTGGTCCTTGCCTTCGACTCCGACGAGGCCGGAGCCGGAGCCGCGCTGCGTGGATTTGAGAAGGCCGTGCCCGGCGACCTCGATCTGCGGGTCGCCGCCTTTCCGCAGGGCCGAGATCCGGCCGATCTGGTGGCAGATGGCGAGTCGGAGGCCATGTTGAAATCGGTGACCGAGTCGATTCCGCTACTGCAGTTTCGTATCGAGAGGGACTTGGCTGGGTTTGATCTGCACGAAGCCGAAGCCCGCGGCCGGGCAGTGCGGGCGGTGGCCCCCTTGATCCGTCAGCATCCTGATCCCGTTGTGCGCCACGAGTACGCGGTGCTGCTGTCAAAGCGGACCGGCGTCGCTCTCACGATCATCGAGCAGGCCATGAAAGCGCGGCCCGCTTCCAGTCGGTCAGACGAGCCCCCGGAGATGCGGCCACCACCAGAGTCAGAATCGGCCCCGGCACCGCCGCGGCGCCTCAGTGGCCAGGACAAGGCCGAGGTGGAACTGCTGCGACTGCTTCTCATCAATCAGGTAGGGGACCGCGAGATCGATCCAACCTGGTTCGGTCAACCCGCATATCTTCGTGCCTATGAAATCATTGGACCAGTGGTTGCCAACCTTCCAAAGGGACAAATGCCCGACTTAGGTGCGCTTCTCGGCGACAATGCAGGTCCACCAGCAGAGCTGCTGCGTCGTATTGCGATGGAGGACCGTCCGCTGGAATCTGTGGACTCGGTAGTGAATAGGCTCAAGGAGGGGGCAGTAGACCGCCGAATCGAAAGAGAGCGGCGTGTTCTCGAGAATGTCGATCCGGCGTCACAAGAGTATTCCGAGCGGTTTACAGAATTGATAGCGTTGGAGCGAGAGCGCCGGCGCTTACGCGAACAGGAGAACGAAGCTTGAACGAAGTTGCTGCCGAGGTCCTCGAGGACCTCGTTCTGCGTGGTCGCCAACGCGGTTTCCTGATCATGACCGAGGTCCAACAGGAACTCGAAGACGCCGAG
>JAAELU010000151.1 GCA_024226255.1 bacterium
ATATTCGACGTCTGAACCTTGTCGCCTCGGCGTAGCCTGAGAGTATGGAGCTACGCCGAACCTCGGACGTCACTTGGGAAATCCCGCCGACCCCGGGAATGCGGGTGCCGGGGCGAGTGTTTGCCAGCGAAGCACTCCTCGTCAAAGCCAAGGAGGACCGGGCCACCCAGCAGGTCGCCAACGTGGCGCACCTCCCCGGGATCGTGGACGCTTCGATGGCGATGCCGGATATCCACTGGGGATATGGCTTCCCGATCGGCGGGGTCGCCGCCACCGATGTCGCCGCCGGCGGTGTCGTGTCGCCCGGCGGTGTCGGTTTCGACATCTGCTGCGGCGTTCGCCTGCTCGCCTCCAAGTACACCGCCGAGGACTTTGCGGTACGCCGCGACGCCGTGATGGCTCAGCTCGATGCACGTATCCCGCGCGGCCTCGGCAAGGGGGCGATCGCCTCGCGTGCAGTGTTGCGGGACGTCCTCACCCACGGAGCCCGAGCCGTGCTCGACGCCGGCTACGGCTGGGACGGGGACCTGGAGCGCTGCGAAGAGTTGGGCACCTCAGCTGGGGCCAACCCGCAAGCGATCAGCCAAAAAGCGCTCGACCGCGGCGGTGGTCAGCTCGGATCGCTCGGCGCCGGCAACCACTTCCTCGAGATACAGCTGGTTGATCGTATCGAGGACACCGTCGCCGCAGAGGCGTTCGGCCTCGACGAGGGGATGGTGGTCGTGATGATCCACTGCGGATCCCGGGGACTCGGCCATCAGACATGCACCGATCAGCTGCGCCTGATGGGGACCGCCATGGCCCGCCATGGCATCTCGGTTCCCGATCGTCAGCTGGCGTGTGTGCCGGTCGAGTCTGGTGAAGGTGAGGAGTACCTGGGCGCGATGGCGGCGGCGGCCAACTTCGCGTGGGCGAATCGTCACGTCCTGGCCCATGAGGCGCGGGGGGCCTTTGCCGACGCCTTCGGCACGTCACGGGAGCAGACCGAGATGAGCCTCGTATTCGATGTGGCCCACAACCTGGCGAAAATCGAGCAACACGAAGTCGATGGGCGAGCGCGAGAGCTGTGTGTACATCGCAAGGGAGCAACCCGCGCCTTTGGCCCCGGACATCCCGACCTGCCCGACGACCTCCGCCCGGTTGGCCAACCGGTGCTCATACCGGGGAGCATGGGAACGGCTTCCTGGGTGCTCGCTGGAACTGCCGGCAATCCGGCATTCGACTCCGCCGCCCACGGGGCCGGACGCCTCATGTCCCGCAAGAAAGCCAAGCAGCAAGAGTCGGGGCAGGACGTTCGCCGCGGACTCGAAGCCGACGGGATCGCAGTGCGCCCCGGGTCGGTGAAGCTCCTCTCAGAGGAAGCCCCGTACGCCTACAAAGACGTCGACGAAGTTGTCGACGTCTGCCACCGCGCCAACCTCGCTACCAAGGTGGCGCGCCTAGTCCCACTCGGAGTGGTGAAGGGCTAGAGGCGGATCCGTTCGTTGTGCTTGTCCGCCCCATGACGATCAGCGGATAGGCGAAGGGGGCCGCAAAGGTCGTGGACAAACCGCTCGCCGGGGCACGCCCCTGCTCCCCCGATTCGCCGGGTGGCACGGCCCTATGCTGGCAGCATGCCTGCCGGCCAATCACTCCAGTTGGAATCGGATCGGCTCCGTTTGCGTGAGGCCGTAGCGGATGACCTCGACAGCCTGCACCTCATCTTCGGAAGCAATCCCGACTTCTTGAAACTCCGGGAAGACATCGCCGCCGAAGGAGGGTACGACCTCGCTTCCGTGAAGCGGTATTGGGAGCTCGCAATGCTCGACGCGGCGCGCCATCTACTCGTTGTCATCGAAAAGGAAACAGGGGCAAACGTGGGCCTCCTCGACTTCGTTGATGAGTCGCCGGCGGATGGGCGCCCGTGGATCGGCTTGGTTCTGATCCACCACTCTCTGCAACGACGCGGGTTGGGTGCGGAGGCCGTGATGGCAATCGCGGCACATCTTGGATCATTGGGCCACAAGACACTGCGCATGGCGGTGATCGAACGGAACAAATCGGGCCTCGCCTTTGCGGACAGTGTGGGATTTGAGATCCACAAGACGATCAACGCCCCTACATCGCCGACTGAGCAAGCTGTTCTGCTGGAGCTGCAACTACCCGAGCCGTCGCCGCACTAGGCCACGAACGATCTAAATGGGGTTCGGCCTCGCGAAAACTCCCCTATCGTCCGCGAAAACAAACCCGGCCGTGAACTTGCCCGTGACCTGCCGCGTCGGCGATACTTCCGCTCGTTCACTTCTTCCCCCTGCTTCCCCAAGCACTTCCCCGACTGCTTCCCCGCGGTCAAAAGTGGCCCGTTTGTGTCACTGCCGACCATCAATATGGACACGCGACCGCGCGAATTCGCGGCGCGCGAACACCCTTGAAAAAGGCGAAAGGGCTGCGGCGCAAGCGGTTTGCGAATGGTTGACATGCTTACACTCGTGTAATTACACTCATGTGCCCATTACGCAACATCTTGGGTCTTCGGTGCTTCCCCACCACTAGATGTTGTGGGTGTGGATA
>JAAELU010000152.1 GCA_024226255.1 bacterium
GACATTTTCTCGGCGTCGACATTGACGAAGCCGTTATGCACCCAATAGCGCACGAAGGGCGCACCACCGTGGGCGCAGGTGCTCTGGGCGATCTCGTTCTCGTGGTGGGGAAAGACCAGATCGTTACCGCCGCCATGGATGTCGATGGTTGGGCCCAGATGCGCTTCGGTCATGCACGAGCATTCGAGGTGCCAGCCCGGCCGGCCGAAACCCCACGGGCTGTCCCAACCCGGCTGATCTTCGGTCGATGGCTTCCACAATATGAAATCGGCCGGATCCTTCTTGTAGGGTGCGACCTCAACCCGGGCGCCGTCGATCATCTCCTCGCGGTTGCGCCGGGATAGCTGGCCATAGCCGTCGAACGAAGGCACGTCGAAAAGCACATGACCTTCCGCCGCATAGGCGTTGCCGCCCGCTATCAGCGTCTCGATCATCGCAATCATATCGGTCACATGCTCGGTCGCGCGCGGCTCGATGGTCGGTTCGAGCGCGCCCAGCGCGCCCATATCATCGTGATAGATGCGGGTGAACTTGGCTGTGATTGCGTCTATCGGCTCGCCGGTCTCCCGCGAAGCCGCGATGATCTTGTCGTCGATGTCGGTGATGTTGCGGGCGTAGACGACGTTGGGATAGCTCCACCGGAGCAGCCGGAACA
>JAAELU010000153.1 GCA_024226255.1 bacterium
GCTGCCGCGGCCGGATCCTTCTCCTTGGCAGAGGTCAGCAGTCCGGGATGCACCGACATGTCGGCCGTTACGCCAATGAGAATCAGGCCTGCCACCATATCCTGATTCTGTGCCGCGGTCTCGAGAGCAACCAGGGCCCCCATCGAATGGCCTACGAGAACAACGGGATCCGGACCGTGGCGCCGGATGTCGCGACCGAGCCACGATGCGTATCCGGAAATGCTGTCCATAGAGGGCTGCGACGACATTCCGTGGCCGGGAAGATCGACGGCGATGCTGTCGGAGAAGAAATCGGTCTGACGTTCCCAGGAGCTGCTGCTCAGACCGGCGCCATGAACGAAGATGATTGGGCCCATTCGGTGGATCATAGGACGGCATCTCGAATCGTCCGTGGGGATGAGCGCCGAATCAACCCTCCGGCTGACGGCACAGCGGCCGTTGGTGCATACATTGGACCTTGACTCTCAAGTAGCAAGAGGCCGTACGGTCTGAGAGACGCCACGAAGCCTTCGAAGGGGAGACCCAGTAATGACAACAATGCAAGCAGCCCAGGAGATCGCCGCCCAGATGCAGGCCGGCTCCAAGATCTACGGCGAAGGTGACACCGAGGTACGGGCCCTTGATGGGGTTACCGCTGAATTCGAGAAGGGTGTCTTCACCGCAATCATGGGGCCATCAGGTAGTGGAAAATCCACGCTGCTGCACTGTGTGGCAGGCCTGGATGTACTCACCGGTGGTGAGGTATTCATCAGCGGCATAGAACTCGGTTCCCTCAAGGACAAGGAGCTCACTCTGCTCCGCCGTGAGAAGGTCGGCTTTGTTTTCCAGGCGTTCAACCTGATTCCGACGCTCAGCGCACGTGAGAACGTGCTTCTGCCACTGCTCATCGCCGGAGACGACCACGACGAGGCCTGGTTCGATCAGGTAGTGGGGATCCTCGGTCTCGGTGACCGGCTCTCCCATCGTCCCAGCGAGCTTTCCGGCGGCCAGCAGCAACGTGTAGCCGCCGCACGGGCTCTGGTGGCGCGGCCGGACATCATCTTTGCCGACGAGCCGAGCGGAAACCTCGACTCGAAGTCCGCGGCAGAGCTGCTCGATTTCATGCGTCGTGCGGTCAAAGAGTTCGGCCAGACCATCGTCATGGTGACCCATGACCCGGTGGCTGCCTCCTACGCGGATCGTGTGGTGGTCCTCGAAGACGGCAAGATCGTCGACGAATTGCACGACCCAACCACCGACAGCGTTATAGACCGCATGCGGCAGTTTGGGGCGTAGCGCATGATTCGCACTGCATTCAAGACGGTATTTGCGCACAAGCTGCGCCTACTGCTCACTGCAATGTCGGTGATGATGGGAGTGGCGTTCATCGCCGGAACCTTCATCTTCACCGACACCATCGACAGCATGTTCAGCGACCTCTTTGATGACATCTATGAGGGGCAGGACATCATTGTCCAGCAGGTATCTGAGGTCGACGTCGGTATCGGTGAACCAGCTCCAATTGATGAAGCGATCACCGCGGTCGTCGCTGCCGTTCCCGGAGTTGACGTTGCGGAAGGTGTTGTCGGTGGCACAGCCACCATCTATGACAAGGACGGCGAGGCCATTGTGCCAACCGGTCCGCCCACCATCGGGCAATCCGCTCCGGTCGATGACCGGATATCCGGTGCGGCGGAGTTCCGCGAAGGACGCCGACCCGAAGGTCCCGGCGAGGTGATCATCGACGCCGGCACCGCGAAGGCAAACGACTTCGTCCTCGGGGACATCACCAAGGTCCAGACACCGACGACGGTCGCTGAGTACGAGATCGTCGGCATCGTCGGATTCGGCGAAGTTGATTCCATCGGCGGAGCCACCTGGGCCGGCTTCGACTACGAGACCGCACAGCGGGTCCTCGGCATGGAAGGTCTGGTTACCCAGATCATCGTTGTAGTTGACCCAGGGGCGAGCATCGACGTGGTCGCATCGGCCATCGCCGTTGAACTTCCGGATGGCGTCCAAGCCGTCCGGGTTGCCGACGAGATTGCCGACCAGAAGCAGTCGCTGGAAGAAGGCTTTGCCGGCTTCCGTACCGCGTTGCTCGTGTTTGGCTTTGTCGCGGTGTTCGTGGCCTCATTCATAATTCAAAACACATTCCGCATCATTGTGCGGCAGCGGCAGCGAGAGCTCGCCCTCATCCGGGCCGTCGGAGCTACCGGCAGCCAGGTTGTGTGGATGGTCGTGATCGAGGCACTTGTCGTCGGCATCGTTGCCTCGATACTGGGCATCGCCGCCGGGTTCCTGATCGCACAAGCTCTCACTGTCCTGATGGGTGCTATTGGGTTCGACATGCCGGCTGCGAATGCACCGCTTGCGATGCGGACCATCATCTGGGGTCTCGTTGTCGGTCTCGGTGTGACCGTTGCAGCGGCTGTGTTGCCGGCTATTCGAGCAGCACGGATCCCGCCGGTCGCAGCACTCCAGGACGTAGACGTCCGGCTGCGTATGCCAGATCGCCGCCGCACCACCATCGGTCTCGTCTTGATGGCTGTGGGTCTCGCCCTCATCCTCAACGGGCTGTTTGGTGACATCCTCGACCTCGGTCCGCTCAACGAGTTGACCGCGGTAGCTGCCGGTGCGTTGCTGGTCTTCCTTGCGGTGAGCCTGCTCAGCTCGCTCGTCGTCAAGCCGGTAGCCAAGATCTTGGGCACCCGTCCCGTGCTCGGCGTTCTTGCTGCTGCTTCGGGTTTGATCATCGGTCTGGTCGGCGTCGCAGCGGCCATCCTCGGCGCAACGTTGGGGTTCGCTGCGTTGTTGGCAGTGCCGTTGGGTCTCGCAGTAGCAGCGGTTGGCGGTTTCCTGATCTATCTCTCAGCAACGGTCTTTAACGATCGATTCACTCCCGCGCTGGCTGTTCAGAACTCGATACGCAAACCACGGCGAACGGCAACGACCGCTTCGGCACTGATGATCGGGCTGGCGCTCGTCGGCTTCATCTTCGTGCTCGGCGACTCGATCAAGGCGTCTTCGACGGCTGCGATCGAGGAGGGGTTGCGCGCTGACTATGTGGTCGGCGGCGGAGCCGTGGCCGGGCTCAACGGGTTCAGCCCGGAGTTCGGCGAAAGGCTCGCCGATGCTCCAGAGATCGAGGCCGTAACGCCCGGGCGCATCGGCTTCTGGGATCGCGACGGGTCGGAAGACTTCCTCATGGGAGTCGACGCCTCGACGATCGAGCAGACCATCGAAATCGGTGTGACCGCCGGTTCGCTGGATGATCTCGAAGGTGCACGAGTATTCGTCTTCGAGGATCGGATGGAGGACCAAGGCCTGGTGGTCGGCGACACGATAACCATGGGCTTTGCGGCCACCGGCTACCAGGAAGTCGAGATCGCAGGTGCCTACTCAGAAACTGGTGTTGTCGGTTTCGAGTACCTGATCGACCTTGGCTACTACAAGGACAACTTCGGTGGGTATGGCACCGACACCGATTTCTTCCTTGCTATCAAGGCAGTCGACGGGGTCGATCCGGTGAAGTCACGAGCGGTAGTCGACGCGATTGGCGCCGACTATCCCAATGCTTCGGTCAGAGATCAGACCGAGTATCGCGAGGCGAATGAGGACGCGATCGACCAGATCCTTCTCATGCTCAACGCCCTCCTTGCCCTGGCCGTGGTTATCGCCGTGTTTGGCATCACCAACACGTTGGCGCTCTCGATCTTCGAGAGAACCCGCGAAATCGGGCTACTGCGGGCGGTCGGGATGAACCGACCGCAGATCAGCAGAATGATCCGGTGGGAGGCGATCATCGTCGCCATCATCGGAACCATCCTCGGCATCATCGTTGGTTTGTTCTTCGGTGTTGTGGTGACTGCGGCACTCGAGTCGCAGGGGATTGACCGTTTGTCAATACCGTTGGCACAGATCCTTGGCATGGTGATCTTCGGAGTCATCGCCGGGCTACTGTCGGCGATCATCCCAGCCCGTCGGGCCGCCAAGCTCAACATCCTGGAAGCCATCGCTTACGAATA
>JAAELU010000154.1 GCA_024226255.1 bacterium
CGCCATCCCTCCGGACGGGCGCAAGGGTAATAGCTCGACAGGCGGGTGGACTCCGCGAACGAGATTCGTGTCTCTCCCCCCGTGACACGTCGCTTTGGACGGGTCACAGTTGGGGGGAGTGGCGAGGCTTTGCGAGCCGAGGGGGGAAGCGAAGGCAGTCCGAAGAGCGAACGTTGCGTCCGCGGCGAACACCGCCACATCCGCGTGACCCCGGGCAGTGACGGTCCGCCGGCCCGTGGTTGCGGCTCGCTGGAGCCTTTCGCTACCCCCTCCCCCTCGCAAGGCCTCGGGACCTCCCCCAAACGTCAGCCGCCCAAAGCGGCGTCTGACGGGGGAGGAGAAAGAGCGTGGCCCAGCCCTCGCGTCGCCCGGGTGCGAGGATGTGGGGGTGGAAGCTTCTACGAGCATTGCGCTGATTTGTCCCCGTTGTCGGGCCGCCGATCGTGCGTTTCCGCTGCTTGTCGATGAGCTCACTTGTTCCAACCTCGATTGTGGCCATGCCTACCCGACGCTTGCCGGGACCGACATACCGTTCGTGGCGGTTGGGTCGTTCGAGGACTACGCCGCTCTTGATGCCGAGGCCAGTTTCTCTGATGCCGATGGCGTCGCCGTTTGGATCGAGACGTTGGAAACGGCGTCTCCTGAGTGGGAGTTGGCGCTGCGGATCGGCATGTATGCCACCGCCCACTACGAGAAGCCCCGATCCCTGGCAAGCCGCCTCTACGACCGGTTCATCGCCGATCTTCCGATCGAGATTCAGTCGGCGGTGGATCTCGGCTGCGGCGTAGGGGGCTTCAGCGTCGAACTCGCCTCGCACAACGAGTGTGAGGTCATCGGGCTCGACGCCAGCGGACTGAGCTTGCGAATGGCAGACGCGGCCTGGGCCGGAGGAACGATCGCCATACCCGAGCTCTACGACGGGGTGCGCCTCCGGGCGCGGTCCACCGGTTTGCCGCTACCGGCTCGGGCCGGTCAAGTCAGATGGCTGGCGGCCGATGTGCACAATCCCCCGCTCATGGCGCACGGCTTCGACCTGGTGTCGGCGATCAACCTCATCGACACGGCAGCCGCACCGACGATCGCCTTGCGGCAAGCGGCGGCGCTCGTCCGTCCTGGCGGTTACCTACTCCTCGCCCAGCCGGACGCCTGGAACCGCCCGGCCACTGACCCGGAGCATTGGCTGCCATCGAACCACGCCACCTGGGACAACCTCCTGCACGAGTTCGGTCTCGAGACTGTCGACCGCGACGACGGCTTCACCTGGGAGCTGGCCCGGACTCCCCGTTATCGCTTCCAGTACACGTCGCACGCCAGGCTGGCGCGCCGGATCACCCCAGCCAGCTAACCGCCGCCGCCTCCTGCAGCTGGGCCGCCCGTTGGTACATCATGTCCTGGTTGTACTGGTCCATCTCCACCTTGATTCCGGCAAATAGCTCGGCGTACTTCCCGTCCGGCAGTGCAGTGGTGTTCACCTGTGGCGAGCGGAAGTCAATCGAGTCAGGGATGTCCACTCCCCCGACCATGTCCCACAGCTCAGTTCCCGGCAGCGGAGTCGCCGAGAACAGGCTGATCGCGTCGAGACCGAGGCTGGTGGCAAAGTCGGCGGTCGTCCTCATCTGCGCTTCGGTCTCCCAGGGGAAGCCGATCATGAAGAACCCGGTGCACCGGATGTCGAGATCCTTCACCATCCGCACAGCATCACGGATCGTGTCTAGATCCATACGCTTGCGAATTTGGGCCAGGGAGTCGGGGTCACCCGATTCAATGCCGAAGAAGATCTGCTTGCAGCCTGCCTGCTTCATGCGTTCGAGCAACTCGAGATCCACCCGATCGGCTCGCGTCTGACAGTTGAACGGCACCATCGCATCTCGCTCGATCATCGTGTCGCAGATCTCGATGGTGCGCGACCGCTTCATGGTGAACACGCTGTCATGGAAGAAGAGGTCGGGGATGTCGAATCGCTGCCGCAGCATCGCTATCTCATCGACGACATTGCTCGGCGAACGGAACCGGGTCCGTCGATCATTGCTCGACGGAATGGCGCAGTAGATGCACCGGTAGGGGCAGCCGCGCATGGTCACGATCGACCGATAGAAGCCGGGGTGGATGTCGTCCTCCCAGACAAGCCCGTCGCGCATTGGCGCCGGCAGCAGGTCGAGATCGGGAGTCGGAGCGCGTGGCGCCGAGCTCTGGACCCCCAGTAGATCGTCACGCCAGAACAGACCGGGAATCGTGTGGGGTCGAACACCGCCCAGTCGTCTTTGCTCGATCTCGCGGAGCAGCTCGAGCATGGTGAATTCGCCCTCGCCCTGGACGACGTAATCGACGTCGGGTGCTCCGAGGAGAGCCTCGGTGGGCTCGGTAGAGGCATGGACGCCACCGAGGACGACACAGATGTCGGCGTTGACGGCCTTGACCGTCTCGGCCAGTTGGACGGCCGAGGTGTAATTGGCAGTGACCGACGTAATCCCCACAACGTCGGGAGCCTTATCGCGGACGGCTCGTTCGATCTCACCCCAAGGGTCGCCGCCGGTGTATGAGCGGGTATCCGGCAGCAACATCCGCACGTCGTGTTCGTGTGAGGCGACTGCGGCGACGTAGCCCAGTCCAAGCGGCAAGACCGACCGACTGATGCCAGACCCGTCGAGAAAGAACTGCGGCGGCTCCGCAAGCAGCAGCCTCACCAGTAGGTACCGCGGTGACCCTCGGTGATCTTGCCATTGCCACCACAATGTTTGGCCTTGTCGCCCCTGCGGGCCGCAGGCTTGCCGTCGATGAGCACGTTTGGATCGCCCTCCACAATCCAATACATATTGCCGTCACAGCAGGCGGCATGAATGCCTTGGTCCCCGACGCGGGCTGCGGGTAGCCCGTCGATGATGACCGTGGTGCTGCCCGTCATGATCGGGCCCAGGCAATTGTGCGGACATGCGGGGCACCCATGGGCATCGGCCGGGACCCTCGAGATATCCGACACGCGGGCATAGCCGACCGTGCGCACCACGCTCATGGGAAACGTCTTCTCGGTCGTTTCGCCGTCGATCTCGATGGTCAGCGTGATGTTCCGGACGTGGACCCCTTCACCCAAGGTGTATGGCTCACCGGAGCGGCCAAAAAACATGGGTCGCGAAAGGCGGCCAACCGGTGGGCGGAACTCGGCCTCGCCGCTCCAGCGCACACTGTCTGAGACGTCGCGCTGGTCAGGTTTGCCGGGGTTCACGATGCAACGAGCGCCAAACACCCATCCGAACTGGAGCACGTTGGGGCTGCGTCCGACCGGGTAGGTCAGTTCGAGGACGACCGACTGATCGTCTTCCTCGTCATCTTCTTCCTCCTCCTCGTCCTTCGGTTCCTCCGGCTGAGGATTTTCCGGCGGCTCCTGTGGCAGATCGGGCCCTGTGTCCCCGCGACGTCGACGGCTCCGGCTTCGCTGCAGAGCCACCGCAGCTGCTGCTGCCGCCGCAGCACCACCGATGAGAACAGCCGGCGGCACGCCCTCGGAATCGCTGCCTCCACCACCGCCGCCGGGGCGAGAGGTTCCGCCGGGGGCGCTGGTGACCGTCGTGCCGGTTGGTTCGGAGCCACCGCCCTGCTCGGTGACGTTGGCCACAACGACGCCCATGCGTTCGATGATTATCTGGTTGTAGTCGGCTCGGCTGTAGTCGTACGACTCGATCGAGTGGGCCCCGATCAGGTAGCGACCGACGCTGGTGAAGGCGACCTGGTGAAATTCGAAGTCGGCTATCCACGCATCGTCACCAAGTGCCGGAGTGGCGAACGCCGCCGTTCCCACCTTGGCGGCCGCAGCCGATTGCAACTCGTCAAGGGCCGATTGCGCCGACTCCTCCGACGCCATGAGGTAGACGCCGACGTAGACCCATGTGCCGTCGAAGTACTGGTAGAGGTTCGAACAACCAACCAGGGCATCGGGAACCGACACCTCGTGGTTCTCGATGCTGAGAACCGTGAGATCGTCGTCGACGAGGCCCGGCCCCAGACTCCAGTTTCCGTCTGTCGGGGTCAGATCGCACATGTCGTCGTTGGTGACCGACTGCGCCCTCGCAGCCGGCACCACCGCCACAGCCATCATCAATCCCAGCAGCAAAGCCGCCAACGCTCGCAGCCCCGTCTGCAACGCCACACGCGGTGTGGGCCGAGGTTGCGAGATGGCTGGACTAGCCATCCTGGCTCTTCACGTCCTCAGTGGGAGCCCAACCCTCACGGGCATCGGCGGGGTCGTAGACGTGCGTCCACTCGCCCTGCACCTCCACCAGTTGATACCACCGGCCCGGCTCCATCCGCCAAGAGATGGCGTGAGTTTCGATGTCGTAGACATCAACGCTTCCGTCCACATAGACAGGAGTCCGCTCAGCACGAGGCGGTGGTGCGGGACTTGGTGCTGCGGGGGTCGGGGCAGCGAACTCTGGCTCGGCCGCAGCGGCAGGTGGCTCTTGCGTAGGAGCGGCCGCAGCCCCACCGGTATCGACCTCCGCCTCGTCGACCGGCGTTGACGGCATGTCGTCGGCGAACAAACCAAACGCCTCCACAGTGGTGCGAGCTGCGTCTGCGATGTAGACGACGGTCTTCACGGCATTGGCGACATCGATTGGTGCCGCGGACGAGGCGTCGATCCACAGGGTGGTGGTCAACGTGCCCGAAGGATCCCCTTTGATGGCAACCAGCTCGGGCCGACTCAGAGCGGTCCGGGTGAGCACGGCGTCGATTGCGCCTGCAGTGGCTGCCGGTCCTTGCGGCCACTCGACCTCGAGAACCGACTCGGCTCGGATCGTCCCGGCTTCGAATGCGAGCGAAGCGCTCCGGCCGTCCATCGTTCCGATCAGTCCGCCATCGGTCTCAGTGAAGCCGACCGGACCGACGTTGGAACCGACCAAGGCCCGAAGGTCACCGTCGTCAATGGCCATCGCGTCTCCTCCACTCAGATGGAACCACCGTACCAGGGCACCCCCTCGACCCCGGGCGCCTGGCACGGTCTGCCCACAACAAGATCGCGACAGGAACGTCTCCAAAAACCCGATACTCTGCTTGTCACGGAGGTTTCGTGCGGCAATTGAACGGACTAGATACGAGTTTCCTGAACATGGAGACGCCCTCACAGCAAGGGCACGTGGCAGGCGTTGTCATTCTCGATCCGTCAACGGCCCCCGAAGGCTGGGGTTACGACTCGATTAGGGAGCTCATCGAGGAACGGATCCACCTGCTCCCCCCCTTCCGGCGCCGTCTGGTGACCGTGCCCTTCGAGGTCGATCAGCCGTACTGGATCGAGGATCCGGACTTCGACCTCGACTTCCACCTCCGCCACATCGCAGTTCCGGCTCCGGGTGGCGACGAGCAACTCGCCGCTCTTGTGGCCCGCATCCATGAACGGCCACTCGACCGGGCCCGTCCGCTGTGGGAGATATACGTCATTGAAGGGCTCGAAGGCGGACGCGTCGCCACTCTCACCAAACTCCACCATGCAGCCATCGATGGCGTGTCGGGCGCCGAGATCCTCACAATCTTGCTCGACCCAACCCCGGAAGGCCGGCACATCGAACCACCAAAACGAGCCTGGCGACCGGACAAGATTCCAAGCCAGGCTTCGCTGCTGATGCGCAGCGGCGTCACGGCGGCGTTGCAGCCGGCCAAGGCGATCCGCCTTGGCGTTGATGTGGTCAAGGCGATTCCGGCGCTAAAGCCGCTCACGACGATCCCAGCCTTGCTGGGAAGAGGTGGCGACGGTGCCGATGTGCTCTCCAGCCCGACGCTCGTGGCACCCCATTGCATCCTCAATGATCCGATCACAGCCCATCGGCGGTGGGCTTTTGGTTCGCTTCCGCTCGATGAAGTCAAGGAGATCAAGGATCGCCTCGGCGTGACGGTCAACGATGTCGTCATCTCGATCTCGGCGGGAGCCGTTCGACAGTGGCTGATCGATCATGACGCCCTCCCGGAACGGTCGCTCCAGGCCATGGTGCCGATATCGATCCGCACACCCGACGACGACGGTGAGCTGGGAAACAACGTCTCGGCGATGATCGCTCGCATCGGAACCCACCTGGAGGATCCGCACGAGCGCATCGAATTCGTCCACGGGGCCATGACTATCGCCAAGGAACAGCACTCCGCAACTCCGGCCACCCTGCTCCAGGACTTCGCCCAGTTCGCTCCCCCAGCCATCGCGGCGCGGGCAGCTCGCTGGGTGTTCCGCCACGGCAGGGCCGGCAAGATCGCCCCATTCAACCTGGTGATTTCCAACATCCCGGGACCGGATTTCCCGCTGTATTTGGCGGGCGCCCAGCTCCTCGGCCACTACCCGGTTTCGGCGATCATCGACGGCGCCGCCCTCAACATCACATTGCACAGCTACATGGGCGACCTGTGTTTTGGGATCGTCGCCGACCGGGATCTGGCTCCCGATCTCTGGACCATGATGGACTACCTGCGCGACGAGCTCGCCGCCTTGCAGGAATGATGGTTCGCAAGCCCCCGTTGGTCGGCGCCCTCATCGACCCGGTTCGCGCCGGCGGCGAGTTGGCCACGTCGGTCGGTCTTCTGCCGTTCCTGCGCATGCTTCCCTCAGGCGACGGGCATCCCGTTCTCGTGCTCCCCGGGTTCATGGCAGGCGACACTTCGACAATTCCGCTGCGAACCTTCCTCAAGAGCAAGGGCTACGCGGTTTCGGCGTGGGACATGGGCCGGAACCTCGGCCCGACCCCGGAGGTGATGGATCGCATGCCCCGCCTGCTGCGCGAGATCGTCAATGAACACGATCGCAAGGCAACTCTGGTGGGCTGGAGCATGGGCGGCATCTACGCCCGCTGGCTTGCCGGAATCCGGCCCGAACGTGTCCGCCAGGTGGTGACTCTTGGCAGCCCGGTCCGCTCCGAGGCTCGGAAATCCAGCAACGCCTCATCGCTGTTCGACTACTTGCGGCCCTATCACGACGAGGGCTTGCCCGGCCTCGACAACGGGGCACCGCTGGAAGTCCCCGCGACCGCGATCCACACCCGCAGCGACGCCATTGTTCCCTGGGAGACCTGCCTCATCGATCCCGGAGCCCAAAGCGAAAACGTGCGCGTGTCGGGCAGCCACTCAGGCCTCGGTTTCAACCCGGCCGCGCTCTACGTTGTGGCCGACCGCCTCGGCCTCGAGGAGAAGAACTGGCTTCCTCTGCGAGTGAAGCGCTGGGCCCGTAGCGTTGTCGAAGTTGTTTGACGAGGAAGCCAGAAGTCAGAAGCCAGAAGTCAGATCTGGAACCCGAACTGGTAACTCGGTCTCTATGGCCCCTCGCCTAACTCCTCGCATGAATGGAGGTTGGCGCCCGCCAAACTCCCAAGGAAGGCCGCAGGCGTTTTCACATCTGTTTTGAGTAGAAGATCTCTTGGCGCTCGATGACGAAGCCGACTGACTCATAGAGCCTGTAGGCCCCGAGCGGATTGTCGGTGTGAACGGACAATGCAGCCTCTTCCATCCCGGCATCACGCACCGCTTCGAGTGACTGGCACAACAGGGAACGAGCTAGACCCCGCTGGCGGTAAGAACGCCGAGTCGAGATGTCCTCGGTCCACCCTCGCAGCCGCCCGTATTCCTCGTTCTGCTCTCTGTCGATGTAGCTGCGCACCTGACCGGCGATCTCGTCGCCGTCCCACGCGATCCTCCACAAGCTTGGATCCAGGTCGGGGTCGGCTACCCAAGTATCGAACCACGAGTCCTGGCGCTCGGTAGCTCCGTGGTGGTCGCGGAAGGCCTCGACGTCAGCGTCGAATACCTTGCGGTATTCGTCGGGGGTCGGCATGCGGACCACGAGGCCTGCAGGCATCGGGGCCTCGGGAATGTCGTCGAGATTGGGGCGAATCATGTCGGCCAGATACATCTCGGGAACGAACCCGTGCGACTCCATCAGCTTCACCCCGCCGACGTCCTTCTCTGCAGTGAAGCTGTTGATCTTCTTCGGCATATCGGCGTCGTGAGTGGCCGCGATGCTTCGTAGCCGCGCTTCGTTGGTCTCATACATCGTCGTCCCGATGCCGCGGCTGCGGAACTCCGGGTCGACCCATCCGTACGCTCCATATGCGCGAGTCCCAGATAGCTCCTGTTCCCACAGGCAACGGCTGTACGCCACGGCGGTGCCATCGACCTCGGCAAAGATCATGTCGAGGTACGGATCACAGTTGTACAGATTGGCGTAGCCGCGCCCAACGCGCTCCGCAGTCTCGTAGCGATAACCGCCGTCGTGGCGAGACGTCGCCATCAGCAAGCGAGCCATCTCCTCGTAGTCCTGCTCGCCGCGAAAGCGGCGAAACCGAACTCCCTCGAATGGAGGGACGATCTCTAGGTCCTGGCCGGCCAGGTCGGTTCTGTGATCCATCCCACCAGCCTAGGAGGTGCGATGCCCCTCCCAAGGAACGGACCGCCAGGTCCGTTCCCAGAGGCCGCAGGCGTTCCCAACGTCTTGCCTAATCTGGCGTTGTGAAAGTCGACCTGCGCAGTAGCGCTGATCGCCACGACGGGCTGCTGCGGAGGCGGCTCGATGACCTTGTGCCAGCACTCATGCGCCGCGCGGGAATCGACTGCTGGGTGGTCACCGGGCGGGAGTACGCGGAGGATCCGGTACTGCGCACGATGCTGCCCGCCACCTGGCTCTCGGGACGTCGCCGCACCACGCTGATCTGGTTCGATGACGGGGAACGGCACGAACGGTATTCCGTTGCGCGCTACCCGGTGGCCGACCTCTTTCCCGCCGTCTGGGATCCCGATACCGAACCCGACCAATGGAAGCGGCTCGCCGACCTCATCGCCGAACATGACCCGGCCAAGATCGCCATCGACACGTCGCCAACTTTTGCTCTCGCCGACGGTCTGACAGCATCCGAGCACTCTTCTCTGGTCGGGGCTCTCGGACCGCTTGCCGACCGAATCGTGTCTGGGCAGGACCTGGCGATCGGTTGGCTGGAAACCCGACTTCCCGAAGAGCGAGCCACGTTCGCCAAGGCGTGTTCAGTGGCGCACGAGATCCTGCGCCGCGGCCTGTCGACGGAGGCGATCACTCCTGACGTGACATCATCCGAGGATCTCGTGTGGTGGTATCGCCAGACCGTCCACGAGGCCGGACTGGCATCATGGTTCCATCCAACGGTGGCGATCCAGCGCAAGGATGGGTCCGCCCGCACCAGCTATGCCACCAAACCGGACTTGGCGATCATCAGCCCCGGAGACCTTGTGCACGTGGACTTCGGCATCGTGCGGGAAGGCCTGTGCACCGACCAGCAGGAGCACCTCTACATCCTGGAACCGGGAGAGACCTCCCCACCGCGGGGACTCCTCGACGGCATGGCAGCCGCCAAACGTACCCAAGACATCTTGATGTCCGAGTTCGTCGCGGGCCGAACCGGCAACGAGATCCTGGCCGCGACGTTGGCTACGACGAAGGCCGAGTCGATCGACGCACTCGTCTATACCCATTCACTGGGCCTCCACGGCCATGCCGCCGGCCCGACCATTGGCCTGTGGGACCAGCAAGGTGGCGTGCCTGGGGCAGGTGACTATCCACTGTTCGCCAACACCGGCCACTCGATCGAGCTATCCGTCGACATCACCGTCGCGGAGTGGAATGACCAGCACGTCCGGATCATGTTGGAACAAGACGCCTGGTTCGACGGAAATGCCTGCGAGTTCCTCAACGGCCGTCAAGAGGAACTGTGGACGATCTAGAACGGGTCTAGGCCAGCCAGTCGCGGATCCATCGGGCGAGCACGTCGGCGCATTCGACCACCTCGCCAATCGGCACGTTCTCGTCGGCGGCGTGCCCCACCTTCACATCGCCCGGGCCATACATGACGGTTGGTGTCTTGCCTTGGTTGATGAACAGTCGCATGTCGGCGCCGTATGGAGCGCCGATCGCCTTCGGGACATGGGCTCCGACATTGGCCGCGGCCGCCTGCAGTGAGATCGGCAGCGCGTGATCGGGGTCGATGGCCGACGAGTCGAAGCGTCCTCCCCAGGTGGTGACAGCGGGCGGGTGATCGGCCAGGAACTCGTGCTCGGCGGCTGCCCTCGAGATGGCGGCGCGGAGGTCGTCCCCCGCAGCGTCACAGTCCTGATCCAACATGACGCCGTAGCGACCGTTGGCATCGACATGGTCCATCACCGTCGAGGCCCAGTTGCCGCCGCTGACTTGGCCAATGATTGTTGGATACGGCAGTCCGATGGCCTGCATCTCGGGCCTCGTCTCGGAGGCATTGCGAGCCGCTTCGTCCGCCTCCAGCGCCTCAACGAGATAACTCAGGTTGTCCAGCGCCGACACGCCCTCCCGCCGCATCGAGGCATGGGCTGCCTTGCCGGGAACCCCCAGAGTGAAGGTGATCGCTCCCCCGTGGGCCACGACCACTTCCATATTGGAGGGTTCGGTGATGATGCAGGCGTCCGCGGTGTAGCCGGCGCGGATGGCGGCGAGTGCCCCGCTTCCGCCGTCCTCCTCGGAGGGAACGGCGAGCAGAACGACCTGACCCGCCAGATCATCTCGGGCGACGAGGCGCACCGCCTCGATGGCTGCCACCAGGCCGCCCTTCATGTCACAGGTGCCACGGCCGTACATAGCCCCGTCGCGAATCTCGGGTTCGAAGGCTGGAGTGGTCCACGTTGCCGGGTCACCGGGCGGCACCACGTCGACGTGGCCACACAACATCAGCGTGGAGCCGGGACGGGCGCCGACGAGTCGGCCCGCAACGATCGGCAGCTTGGTCCGCTCGACCTCGGTGCCGGGGAAGCTCGGGTCGTGCTCGACCTCGGACAGCGGCACCACGAGCCGTTCGACTTGCAGCCCGATATCGGCCAGTAGGTCGGCGACCATGTCTTGGATGGCGAATTCGTCGCCGGTGATCGATGGCTCGGCGACGAGCGCCGCCAGGTCCCGGGTAATTCGGCTCTCGTCGGCTCCGCTCATGCCCGCAGCACCGGTCGCGTCAGGCATGTCGGTCCACCTGTTCCATTGATTGCAATCTCCTCTCCTGCGAATGCGTGAACTTCGACGCCGGCAGCCTCGAGGGACCGCCGGGTCATCGGGTTGCCCTCCACCACCATGACAACCCCGGGGCGAACCGCGAGAACATTGGTGGCCAGGGTATCCACCTCCTCCGACGGCACGTCAATCAGCGTCACTTCCAGGTCCGCCAGCAGCGAATGGAGTCCCGCGGGGAGGCGGCGCCTCTCAACGATGGCGAGGTCGGCGGTGACCATCGACACCGAGCTCATCAGATGCAGGCAGGCGGCGGGGCCCTCGTCGTAGGGAACATCAAAAACGTGGAAACCGTCGGGAACCAGCTCGGCGAGCTGCTCGATACCGGCCTGGTTGGTCCGCAGCGAGCGCCCAACACACATGGCATCAGGTCGGAGCCACATGACGTCGCCGCCGTCAACGGTTCCCGGTCCGGCGATACGCCCAAGGATTGGGACGCCGTTGCTCTCGAACCACGCTCCGAGGATGTCCTCCTCGCCGCGGCGGCCCGGTTTGCCCGATCGCAACAGAACCGCGCCCTCTTCGGTCACCAACGCCGGGTCGTACGTGTAGATCTGGTCGGGATATGGCGAGTCGGCCTCGAGTTGGTGAATGGTCGGGCCGAGGCCGCCGAGAGCTTCGACGAAGAGTTCGTGCTCCTTGCGGGCGACCTCGAGATCGACGGGACGCAGGTAGCCGCCGGCGGGGTCGTTGAACGCCTCGCCAAACGCGGCGGTCGGCTGCTGCACGAGGACGTGCTGCAACGGAGCCACCATCGAGGAGACGCCAAACGGGATGTTCATGGGCTGAGAATAGGGAACACATGCCATCGGCCGGCAACCGGTCGTTCGGCCCTATCGTCAACAACCCGACTGCATGCATCCTGGGGTCCGGAGTTGAACAGATGCTTGCCTTTGATCGACTGATCAAACGATATGGCGACCTCACGGCATTGGCCGGATGTACGTTTGGGGTCGAACGCGGTCAGATGCTGGGATTCCTGGGACCCAACGGCGCCGGCAAGACCACCGCGATGCGCAGCGTCTTCGGACTGGTGCGGCCTACCTCGGGAACCGTCACCTGGAACGACGAACCAATCGGGCCCCCAACCCGTCTCCGCTTCGGATACATGCCCGAGGAACGGGGTTTGTATCCGCGGATGGAGACTCGGGAACAGCTCGTCTACTTCGGGGAGCTGCACGGGATGGCAAGGTTGGCCGCGGGCATCGCGGCAGATCGACTGCTCGAGGACTTCGATCTGGGCGACCGGGCAGAAGAGCCGGTCAGCAACCTGTCGCACGGGAATCAGCAGCGCGTTCAGCTGGCGGTGGCTCTCATGCACGACCCAGAATTACTCGTACTCGACGAACCGTTCTCAGGACTGGACCCGTTGGCCGCGCAGACGATGGCCGGGATCTTGCGCCGGCGCGCCGACGAAGGGGCCGCCGTCTTGTTCTCGAGCCACCAACTCGACGTCGTCGAGGACCTATGTGACGACGTTGTCATCATCAACGGCGGCGAGGTGGTCCTATCAGGCGACGTTATGGAACTCAGGGCATCGTCGCCGTTGCGCTACCTCGAGATCGTCGGCCGCAAGGACGTGGCCTGGGCAAGGGACCTCCCCGACGTCACCGTCGTCACTCACGATGGCAATCGGATTCGACTGGCTCTGGGGCAGGATGCCCAGCTAGCGACTATGGCGGCGAAGGCGCAGGAAGCCGGCGACATCGTGGTGTTCAGCGTCGAACCACCGCCTCTGTCTGAGATCTTCCGGGAGGCCGTCACATGACCTGGTGGCAGACCATCCGGCTCGTGGCGAAGCGTGAGATCTTGTCGCGCAAGCGTGCCTTCCGCATCTCCACAGGACTGCTGGTGGGCCTCGTCGTGGTCGGACTGGCAGCACTCAAGATGTCCGGAGCCACCGAGGATGCGGAGATCAACGCTTCCGACGCCGACGAGGTTCTGGCGATGCTGGGCACAATCGTGCTGTTCGGCACGATCGTTGGATACGGGCAAATGACACTGATGGGTGTCGCCGAAGAGAAGTCGAGCCGCGTGGTTGAGGTGGTGCTCGGTTGTGTAGAACCCATCCGGCTGCTGGCCGGGAAGGTGATCGGCATTGGTGTATTCGCGCTGGCCCAGATTGCGGTGGTACTCGGCGCAGCCACCGTGATGGTGCTTGGCTTCGACGCGGCGCCCGCTCCCCCGGCGACAGGCAAGGCATTCCTCATCATCCTCGGGTTCTTCATCCTCGGCTATGCGTTCTACTCAACCGTCTACGCGTCCTTTGGCGCATTGATGGGTAGCACGCAGAACGCATCGAACGCCGCCGGACCACTCAACCTCGTCGTTTCCGTCGGCTACATGACCGCTGTCATCTCCTTGGGCAGCGGCGACAACCCATTTGCCCGGATCCTGTCTCTGTTGCCCCCGTTCACCCCGACCCTGATGCCGATGCGCATCGTGCAAGGAGCAGCGGCACCGTGGGAGATAGCGGTTGCGGTCACGTTGCTCATAGCGGCGATCTTCTGGGTGACCAGGGTGGCCAGCAGGATCTACATCGGTGGCGTCATGCGCGGCGGCGCCAAAACCAGTCTGCGTGACGCCTGGAAGGCTGCGTCCCTCTAGCTCGGGGCCTCCCCAGCGCGCCATTCCGGCGTAAGCCCCTTCCGGCGTAGATGACAGCCGATACCGGCTCGGATCCACGCAAGAACGAGGAGACCCCAGGACCCACCCATTCCGGCGTAGGCCCGTAGGCGGTTCGACCCGTTCCGGCGTAGATGACGGCCGATACCGGCTCGGATCTACGCAGGAACAGTCCTCTCGACGGCGTTCAAGATTTGGGCCCCTTTCTGCCGATGAAATAGAAGGCCGATGGAACGGCTCCCCGCTACGCAAAGGATTGCACATGCGTTCTGCCGGTTCGGCACGTACTC
>JAAELU010000155.1 GCA_024226255.1 bacterium
GGGACTGGCAGTTCTCTCAGTCGTTGGATGTGGCCTGGCCGTCGATACCGGCCAGGATGTGTGCTTCGACGCGGCTCACGAGATCGCCTGCCCAGAGCTCGCTGAGAGCTTCCACGGTCAGGACGCACAACACTCCGGCAATCAGCCCAGCTACACACTTGGCGCCGACGGGCTGACCGTATTCGACCACGTCACCACTTTGACGTGGACCCGGAGTCCGGATTGGAACGGCGACGGTGCCATCGACGCCAGCGACAAGTTCAGCTTCACCGCGGCCCTGACCCATGCGGATACGCTCAACGCCCAGGCCTACGGCGGGTTCGACGACTGGAGGCTTCCGACCATCAAGGAACTCTATTCGATCATCCTCTTCAGCGGCATCGACCCCAGTGGCTGGAGCGGCACCGACACGTCGAGCCTCGTGCCGTTCATCGATACCACCTACTTCGACTTCGAGTACGGAGATACGAGCGCAGGCGAACGGATCATCGATGCCCAGTACTGGTCGAGCACGGAGTACGTCAGCACGACGATGAACGGCGACGAGACGGTGTTCGGCGTGAACTTCGCTGACGGGCGCATCAAGGGCTATGGGACGGTGGATCCCCAGAGCGGCGGGGACAAGACGGAATTCGTGCGCTTCGTCCGAGGCGGGATGGCCTATGGCGTCAACCGTTTCATCGATATCGGCGATGGAACGATCGGGGATGTTTCGACTCACCTCACCTGGGAGCAGGCCGACAGCGGTACCTCCATGAACTGGGCCGTAGCGTTGGCGTATTGCGAGGGCCTCTCTCTGGGCGGAAGCGACGGCTGGCGCCTGCCGAATGCCAAGGAGCTGCAGACCATCGTCGACTACACGCGCTCGCCGGCAACGACCGGCTCCGCTGCCATCGATCCCCTCTTCGAGAGCACGGCAATCATCGATGAAGGCGGCCAGACGAACTACCCCAGCTACTGGACGAGCACGACCCACGAGAACTGGAGCACGTCCCCCGGTGCATCAGCCGTCTACATCGCGTTCGGAGAGGCGCTGGGTTGGATGCAAGGCCCATCGGGTGCGTACGCACTGTTGGATGTCCACGGCGCCGGCGCACAGCGCAGCGATCCCAAAGCAGGGGATCCCGCGGATTGGCCGCTTGGCAACGGTCCACAGGGCGACGTCGTACGCATCTACAACTACGTCCGCTGCGTGCGATGACATCGCGGGCCGGGTGGCCACTGGAGTACCCGATAGCTAGAAGGTGTATCGGATCCGCATGTAGATCTCGTCGCGCTCGCGCACCACGGAGAGCCCGGGCTCACCGAACGATTTGTTGGCATCCTTGCCGACCCGGTTGGCGCCGGGCCCGATCGGGTTGATCGATGCGTCGACTTCATGCCAGCGGCCGGCGAAGACCCCCAGACCGAACGTGGTCGAGAAGTTCTCCGTGAACCGGTAGGTCACCTGGGGCAGCCAGGCGCCCGAGTTCGACCGGACATCCCAGACGAAGGTCATCGAGGTCAACAGCCGATCCTGGAAGTATCCTGTCGAGCCGCTGAGCGTGAACAA
>JAAELU010000156.1 GCA_024226255.1 bacterium
GAAGACGGATCTGGCAGCTTCTTGAGTCATTGACTTTTCCATGCGATCCTCTTTCGTGCAAGTTTTCTAGTGAAATAGGCGGTAATGACAAATCCGTCATTAGCTGAGATCTCTCTGTATACTACCATCAGGTAGCGCGCCTTTCCGTACGCTCGCGCAGCGATGAGTGAGCCTCCATGGCCACGTAAGACATACTCCGGATCTTCAATCACTATCAGGGCGTCCTCATAGTAACCTGCCATTTCGTCGTGATTCTCGACGATATGCACCCATCGCTCATCGGTGAGTCGGATAGGGACGCCAGCGATCGAATAGGCAATGTCCATGCTCAAACATCCATCTACTTGCTCTCTAGTGTCCCGTGGTGAAAGTCAGCCGCATGCGAGAGCGAGGTATTTTTCGTCAGGTCAAGGCGCGAAACCACAGTCGTGCTGGAGTATTTCGCGGATTCGCAACGCAGAGCTGGCGAAAAAGATCCGCTCGCAGCGCGGCCTGAGTTTGCCACGGGCTGCTAGCTTCCAGGCACTACTTTCGAGTTGCGTGACATCTAGATTCTTCGCCCGACGAATCGGTCCTGCGGCCGCCTACTCGACACCGGTCTGGCGCGTAGGCGCCGCGTCCGGTCTTTGGCTGTCGCTGTACTTCCCTTCGCCATCGTCATTTGAAGTGTATACGGCTTCTCTGTCAGGGGTCAACACGTCAGGCGGTTGTCGCGTAGGCGGCACGGGGGTCGCCTACGCGACACGCACGCTTAGCCGACAACGCGCAGCCTCCCACACAGAACCGGCACCGACGCCGGGCCTCCCGAATCTGTTGGGAACGATGCGCTTAGAGCGCCGGGGCGGCCGAGACCGTCAGATGTCCGCCCCAGCTTTCGTGACGGCTAAACGTTCAGCGGGAGGCCACCCTGGGCCCGCGTGCTCTGGTTGCGACAGCCAGATGTCGCGTAGGCGCCGAGACATGGATGGTCCGAGTCCGGCAAGTCGTGTGCCGGAACGACTTGGACGCGAGGGGTGAGCTCGCTTTCGCTGCCTACGCGTCAGGCCGCTGTCGCGTAGGCGCATGAACGGTCGGATACGCGCCACGGTCCATCCTCGCCTCGCTTCCTGGTGCCCCCTCGAACTCACGACTCAGTCAGGTTTTTGTGTCATCAGGGCTCGCTTGTGGACTGCCTTCCGCGGCTTCCTCCGACGAAAATACCTTCCAACCGATTCGGTCCTCGATTCTCCATTCCTCCGGTTCCGACGCCGACGGCACCTGGCGGATCAGGACCACGTCGCACTCTTGCTGGCTGTAGAGCCTGAGCAACGCCGAAATCTTCCACGGCAGACCGCCATCGGCGGGAGCCTCGCGGCGCAGGTAGACCTCGATGGGCTGACGTTGGCGCCCCCTGACGTCGATGCCCTCGCCGACGTCGAGCTCGGTGGTCAGCTCTCCGACGGCCTCCGGTCCGCCGTCCTCAGGGACGGTGGCGGTGTTGGCGACCAGCGAGAGCACCACCAGCATGGTGGGCAGGACGGCGTCCTCCTCGTCCATCACGGCTTCGATCAACGGCCGGATGGCAGCCAGCGGCCGGCCGTCGTCGAGCGCCTGGGCGATCTCGACGCCGGCTTCGACGTAACGGGCGACGCCGGACTGGTCGCGACGGTCGCCGGCGACCAGCGCGTGGCGGCCGAGCACCGAGGCCAGCGCCTCGGTCTGCCGGGGGTCGACGTGGGCGAGCAGCTCGAAGGCGGCCATGAAGCCGCCCTCGGCGGCGAGGCCGTCGCCCAGCC